>JBBRUE010000121.1:0-11633 GCA_038248085.1 Myxococcales bacterium
GTTCAAGCAGCTCGGGTTCCGGCCGACGATGGTCGAGATGACGCTCGACCTGGGGAAGGGCGGGTGAGGACGGTCGACTTCCAGATCCTCAACGTGTTTGCCGAGACGCGCTTCGGGGGCAACCCGCTCGCGGTGATCGAAGACGCCAGCGCGCTGCGGGAAGAGGAGCTGATGCTGCTGTGCCTGCAGTTCAACCTCTCGGAGACGACCTTCATCTTCCCCGCCGAGCAGGGTGGCGCGGCGCGGGTGCGCATCTTCAGCCCCGACGGCGAGATGCCCTTCGCGGGGCACCCGACCCTCGGCACCTCGCACGTGGTGCGCGCACTGAAGCACGCGGGCGATGCGTTCTCGCTCGAGCTCCCGGTGGGGCCGATCGCGGTGACTGCCGAAGGCGATCGGTGGGAGCTCCGCGCCAACCCGGGCACCACGCGCGATGGCGCCGCGGACGCTGAGCTGGCTGCGATGCTCCACCTTCTACCCGAAGCGATCCTCCCCGGGGCGCGGTGGGTCAACACCGGCACCGAGCAGTTGCTGGTTCCACTGCGCGACGTCGAGGCGCTGCGTCGGGCCCAGCCGGACTTCGATGGCCTCGGTCGCTCGGGGACCAACGCCGCGGGGCGCGCCAACGTGTCGCTGTTCGTCATCGACGGGGCGAAGGTCACCAGCCGCTACTTCTGGGCGCACCAACGCGAGGTCCGCGAAGATCCCGGCACGGGCTCTGCGTGCGCGAACCTCGGCGCGTGGCTGCTCGAGCGCGGCGCGAAGGGGCCGGCGACGTGGACGATCGAGCAGGGCCACGCGACGGGCCGGGTCAACCACCTCCGGCTGCGGCTCGATGGGGCCGGTCGCATCTACGTCGCGGGGCGCGTCATTCCGCTCGCGCGGGGCCGCCTCACGCTCGACTGACGTGTCGAGCCATCGACTCCTCGCCGTTCACCTCGCTGGCCGAGTGGTTCTTCCGCCGCACCCGTCCGCGAACGGTGGCGGAGTTCGTCGAGCGCGAGCTGCGCCGCGAGGCCGCCGTGCTCGCTGCGTGAGGGGCTGCATCCTCGCCCGCAAAGGGGTACAACGCCCCGCCATTTCAACCGTTCCCCCGGGGGCCCCACGTGACCGTCAGCAACCTTCGCAAGCTCGAGCAGCGCTTCCTCACCGACTCGAAGTTCACCGCCGACGAGGCCAAGCAGCTCCTCGCTTCGACGAAGGACTTCGGGGGCGTCAGCAAGAGCGAGAAGACCGAACTCAAGGCGATGCTCGCCCGCAACGCCGACAAGCTCGAGCCTGCGGCGAAGACGATGATCGAGAAGTTCCTCGGCGTGGCGACCGGCACCACCGGCCCGACGGGTCCCACCACCCCCACGGGAGGTCCCACCGCGCTGACGCCGCCGGCCAACTCCGAGGTGGTGCGCACGGTGCTGGGCGCGAACAAGGCGACCTTCGACGACGACCAGGTCTTCCTCGGCCGCGACGGCACCATCCACGGCGAGTCGAACGTGCCGGCGTACACCCGGAGCTACGACTCGACGAAGGAAGGCCCGCTGCGCTTCCGTCACGGCACCGACGTGCCGGCCTCGACGGTGGTGAAGCCGGAAGATCTCGCGGCCGCGAAGACCAACACCCCGGGCCAGGCGCTCGACCTCGCCGCCAAGGTGTTCGGCGCGAAGGTCGACGGCTACGAAGCGATGGCCAACTCGAAGGACTTCTACAACCCCGACGCCGAGTACTGGTGGGGCAAGTGCCACGCGTGGACCTGGTCGGCGCTGTCCACCGAGATCGACAAGCTGGTCGACGTGCCCGGGCCGGTCGGTGAGCGCGGGCTGTGGGCGGGCGGCCAGTTCCTCAGCCGCGCCGACCTCGGGAACTGGATGATGGCGGTCGCCGACGAGATCTCCGTCAACGACGGGAACCAGCTCTTCGACACCGACCTCACCGCGGTCGATCTGCTCAAGGGCACCACCGAGTTCCTGATGAACAACGGCGGCGGCGTGGTGGCCGACGTCTTCAACGACAAGAAGAAGGGCCACAAGGAGGTCTGGAACCAGCCCTTCGTCAGCAGCGACCTCACCACCAAGACGATCGACGGCGCCCCGATGACCGCGATCCTCGAGCTCGCGAAGAAGGACGGCGTCGCGGGCGGCACGGTGGTGAAGGAGGCCACCATCGTCGGCACCTACGGCGTCGAGCAGTCGGACGCCCACGAAGAGGCCCCGGGCACCACCAGCAAGACCTGGAACATGTACACGGTGTGCGACGCCAACGGGAAGGTGCTCGGCGCGTACATGGCCGACGACCCGAAGCTCGCCGCGGTCACCGGGCTGCCCACCCAGAGCACCGACGACGTGCCCGACTACTTCTGGAAGCCGACGCTCGGCGCGATCAACGACACGCTCGCCGGGAAGCGGAACAACGCCGTCGACTGGAACGCGCACGGCAAGGAGTTCTCCTTCTTCATCAACACCATCCTGAAGAAGGGCGTGCCGGCCACCACCCGCAAGGCCTTCGAGGCCGACTTCACCGCGCTACCCGCGGGGGCCGTCGACGCGGGCAAGGTCGCCGAGCTGGCCAAGAAGTACCCCGGGGTGGCGAACGCCTACGCGCCCGAGCAGTGGAAGAGCATCTTCGCCGCGCGCGGGCTCGACGCGAAGTCGTTCGGCGCCGCCTGGCCGCAGTGACTCTTGGCTGAGGCACGACCGGGAAGCGCCGCGCTCGTCAGTCGACGAGTGTCGAGCCGTTCCCCCATCGCGACTGGTGCAGCCCTCGCAGTGCTGGCGGCGCTGAGCTTCGGTGTGACCACGCCCATCGTCGAGTACGCAGGGCGTGGCCTTGGCCCGCTCTCGACCGCGGCGCTGCTGTACCTCGGTGCTTGCCTGTCGGCCCTCGTACTCGGCCGCCTCGTGCCTTCGGCTGGCGCTCGGTTGCGCCGGACACACTTTCTGCGCTTGCTAGCTGTCGCGGTGGTCGGTGCCGGAGCCGCCCCCACGTTGTTGGCATGGGGCCTCCAGCGCGCAGGAGCGACGACTGGCTCGCTGCTCTTGAACCTCGAGGCTGTCTTTACCGTGGTGCTGGCCTGGGCCCTCTATCGCGAGCCCATCGGGCGACGAGTCATCGGGGCGTTGGTGCTGATGGCCGCCGGCGGCGCCACGCTCGCCCTCGACGCGGCCTCAAGCGCGGGATGGAGCGCACTGGGCTCCGTCGCCGTCGCGGGCGCCACGGCCGCCTGGGCTCTCGACAATGCGATGACCCGCGGTCTGGCTGAGCAGGACCCGGTCGTCGTCGTCGCGGGAAAGGGAGCGCTTGGGAGCACCATGACCGGCGTCGCGGCCTGGCTCTTTGGCGAGCCGCTGCCCGCACTGAGCGCCGCGCTCATGCTCCTCGCCTGCGGGGCAACGGGTTACGGGCTGAGTCTCCGTCTGTACCTGCTCGCGCAGCGACGCATCGGGGCGGCCCGAACTGGGTCCATCTTCGCGGTGGCGCCCTTCATCGGCGCGGCGCTCGCCTGGTCTGTCGGCGACAAGCCGCTCGGGGCCCTCACGCTCCTGTCTGCGGCGCTCTTCGCCCTGGGCGTCTACCTCCACCTGACTGAGAAGCATCTGCATGCCCACGGCCACCCCGAGGTCGAGCACGAGCACGCGCACCGGCATGACGACGGGCACCACGAGCACGCGCACGCGCCGCCTGTCGCCGGGGAGCATTCGCACCCGCACCGGCATGACCCCGTGACGCACGAACACGACCACGCACCCGACGTGCACCACGACCACGCGCACCGCTGACGAGCTGCGCTGGCGACTCCTTCGAAGTGGAGGGGTCACCCCGTCAGCTTGATCGGGTGCGATCGGCCCGCTGCGCGCAAGCGCCCGTACTCATACGAACGAAGCCGGTGGCCCGGAAGCTGCGAGGTGAGGCCCAGACGCGCGGCGAGATCTGCGTGCGCCGTTCGACCGATCACCACTCCGCAAAGGAACCACCATGAAGACGTTCGCGATGGGAGCCATGGCTCTTCTGACCGCCAGCTGTGCGGCCATTCAAATTTCCCCCGATCGCCTCGAGCACTCGCAGGCGAGCATCCGCGGCGCCGAGGAGCTCGGGGCCAACGGCGTTCCCCAGGCCCGCCTCCACCTGCAGCTGGCGAAGGACCAGAACGAGGAGGCCAAGAAGATGGCGGCCAAGGGCGACGATCGCGCGGAGCTGGTGCTCGCGCGCGCCGAGGCCGACTCCGAGTTGGCGCTCGGGCTGGCCCGCGAGGCCGAGGTGCACGGCGACGCCACGCGGGCCGCTGAAGACCTCAAGGCGCTCCAGTCGCGCGGCGCTCCGTAATCACTTCCTTCCCCCACTTCCGGAGACACTCCATGAAGACCCAGAACCTGATCGCGACGTTCGGCCTCGCCGGCTTGCTCGGCTGCGCCACCACCACCCCCGTTCCGCTGGTCGAAGCCCGGCAGGCCTATGCCACCTCGAGCGGAGGCCTCGCCGGCAAGCTGACGCCGACCGAGCTGTATGACGCCAAGAAGGTGCTCGACAAGGCGAACACCGAGTTCGAAGCGCACGGCGACACCGCGGAGCTGCGCGACTACTCGTACATCGCGCTGCGCAAGGTGCAGTTGTCCGACGTGAAGGCGCGCACCGAGGTCGATCGCCAGAAGATCGCCGAGGCCGCGAAGGCCGGCGTGCGCGTGCGCGACACCCAGGTGAAGCAGGCGCAGTCGGCGCTGGCCAGCACCCGCGAGCAGCTCCAGACCGAGCGGCGCGACAACGCGACCAACGAGCAGCGCGCGCAGAGCGAGGCGCAGGCCCAGGGGCGCGAGCTCGAGAAGAGCAACGCCCAGCTCGAGTCGGAGAAGCTGGCGCGCATGACCGCCGAGAGCAAGCTGGCGGGCGCGATGAAGGACCTCGCGACCATCGCCGCGGTGAAGGAAGAGGCGCGCGGCGTGGTGATCACCCTCTCGGGGGCAGTGCTGTTCGCCTCGGGCAAGTACACCTTGCTGAACACCGCGATGACCAAGCTCGACCAGGTCGCCGAGGCGCTCAAGGCCCAGGACGGCGATCGCCGCATGGTCGTCGAGGGGCACACCGACAGCCAGGGTTCCAACGCGACCAACCAGCCGCTCTCGCTCAACCGGGCCGCGGCGGTGCGGGACTACCTGATGACCCGCGGGGTCGCAGCCGACAAGATCAGCGCCGTGGGCCTGGGCTCGACGCGCCCGCTGGTCGACAACACCACGCCTGAGAACCGGGCCAACAACCGGCGGGTCGAGATCGTCATCAAGGCCGCCGGCCTCACCGCGCGCTGATGCCGGGCCCGCCTCTTCGTGTCGAAGGGGCGGGTGGTTCACCCGCCGTTCCCCCCTGATCGTTCGGACCCGGCCCATGAAGAGCGCTGAGTACAAGTACAAGTACAAGTACCTCGCTCACGTCGCGTTCGGCGCAGCCGCGGTGGTGGTGGTCGCCCTGGGTTGGGTGCTGTTCGACGCGTCCGGCCACTCGAAGAACTCCTCGCTGCGCGTGGCCCACACGCTCGAGGTCATCCGCAGCATCGACGAGGTGCAGGAGGAGTTGACGCGGGCCGATGGGTCTCAGAGCAGTTACCTCTTCTCTGGTCGCGACGGGTTCCAGGTCGACCGTGACGCGTCGCTGGCCAGGGTGAACCGGGGCCTCGCGGCGATGAAGGCGCTCACCGCGGACAACCCCGTGCAGCGGCGGCGCCTGGTCGAACTCGACCAGCTGGTCGCCTCGCGCGTGGGGATCATGCAGGAGAGCGTGCGCGAGCTCCGAACCCAGGGCCTGGACGCGGCGGCGACGCGCGTGGCGTCGGGCGTCGGGCAGCGGGCGAGCCGCCTGATCAGCGACCTGACCGGGCTGATGAAACGGGACGAGCTGGGCCTGCTGGCGACGCGCTGCCTCGACGAGCAGGAGCGCTACCAGGGCGCGCTGATCGCGCTGATCGTCGCGGTGCTGATCGGCCTCATCGTCCTCGGCTACGCCGGCTTCGTGGTGCAGGCCCGGGCGCGCGAACTCGCCGAGCGGAAGCTGACCGACATGGCCGAGAGCATGCCGGGCGCGGTCTACCAGTGTCGCTCGGACCCCGACGACGCGGCCCGGCCGCGGTACGAGTACGTGAGCCGGTCGGTCGCCCAGCTCTTCGGTTTCGAGCGCGAATCGCTCCTGCGCGACGGCGAGCCGTTCTGGGCGCGCGTGGTCGACACCGATCGGCAGGGGCTGGCGATGGCCCTCGATCGGGCGTCCCGCGCCCTCGAGCCCCTGCGCCACGACTTCCGCATCGCCCACCCCAGCGGCGAGACGAAGTGGATGCGCGCGTCGGCCACGGTGCGCCGCGAGCCCGACGGCACCTTCCTGTGGAACGGGTACTGGGCAGACATCACCGCGCAGAAGGCAGTGGAGCGCGCCCTGGAGGAGACGCGGGAAGCCGCCGAGGCCGCGAACCGCGCGAAGAGCGTGTTCCTCGCCACCATGAGTCACGAGATCCGCACCCCGATGAACGGCGTGCTCGGCATGCTCGAGCTGATCAGCCTCACCAAGCTCGACAGGCCGCAGCTCACCATGCTCGACGTGGTGCGCGAGTCGGGCACCTCGCTTTTGCGGATCATCGACGACATCCTCGACTTCTCGAAGATCGAGGCCGGCAAGCTCGACGTTCGGCCAGAGCCCGCCTCGGTGGTCGCGACCGTCGAGTCGGTGCGGAACATCTTCGCCGGCATCGCCAGCAGCAAGGGCGTGCTGCTCGAGTGCAAGATCGACCCGGCGATGAGCCCGGCGCTGCTGGTCGACCCGACCCGGCTGCGCCAGATCCTCAACAACCTGGTCAGCAACGCCCTCAAGTTCACCATCAAGGGCCACATCGAGATCACCGCCGAGGTCATCGACCGCAGCGACGGCCTGGAGCGCATCCGCTTCGCGGTGAGGGACACCGGGGTGGGCATCTCGGTAGAGAACCAGGCGCGCCTCTTTCAGCCGTTCGTCCAGGCCTCCCAGGGGACCCACACCGGGGGCACCGGCCTGGGGCTCACCATCTCGCAGCGCCTGGCCCGCATGATGGGCGGGGCGATCAAGATGGTCAGCGAGCTGGGCAAGGGCACCACCATGAGCCTCGACCTGTCGCTGCCGATCGCCGACGTGACGCAGGTCGCTCTCGCGAGGCCCTCGGTCACCGCCTCGTGGATGGGGACGAGCCCGAAGCCGCGGCGCATGGCCCCGACGCTGGCCGAGGCAGAGCGCGAGGGCACCCTGGTGCTGCTGGCCGACGACCACCCGACCAACCGCTCGCTCCTCGGGCGCCAGCTCAACACCCTGGGCTACGCCGTGGAGAGCGCGAGCAACGGGGTGGAGGCCCTCGCCAAGTGGAAGTCGGGCCGCTTCGGCATCGTCATCACCGACTGCAACATGCCGGAGATGGACGGCTACGAGCTCACCCGCACCATCCGCGAGCTCGAGACCTCGACCGGTCGCAAGCGCGTGCCGGTGGTCGCCTGCACCGCGAATGCACTCGGAGGCGAGGCGGAGGTTTGCCTGTCGGTCGGCATGGACGACTACCTGGCCAAGCCGATCGAGCTCAGAGACCTCGCCGGGAAGCTCGACCGCTGGTTGCCGATCGCCGCGGTGGCGCCGCCCCTCGACCGTGCCGTGCTCGCCGGGATCAGCGGCGGGAACGTCGGGGTCGATCGCGAGATCCTCGCCGACTTCCGCCGCGTGAACGACGACGACGCGCTGAGCCTCACCCTCGCGGTCGAGCGCGCCGATCTCCCGCAGGTCATCACCGCGTCGCACCGCATCAAGGGGGCCAGCCGCATGATCGGGGCCAGTGGCCTCGCCTCGGTGTGTGAAACCCTGGAGACCGCGAGCCGGGCCAACGACTGGACGACGGTCCAGGCCAACATGGGCAGCTTTCATCGCGAGTTGGCGCGCCTGAATACCTGCTGCGAGGAAATCCAATGCCAATCGCCGACCTGAGGTTCCTCGCGGTCGAAGACCACGAGTTCCAGCGCAGCGTGCTGCTGCGGATCCTGAAGGACCTGGGCGCGACCAAGCTCTCGGGGGCGGCTGACGGGCGCGCCGCGATGAAGATCGTCGAGCTGCCCGACGCGCCGGTCGACATCATCATCAGCGACCTCGACATGCCGGGCATGGACGGCATGGAGTTCATGCGCCACCTCGGCGAGTCGCGCAGCCCGGCGTCGATCATCTTCGCCAGCGCGCTCGAGGGCTCGCTGCTCTCGTCGGTCGAGACCATGACCCGGGCCTACGGGGTCAAGGTGCTGGGGGTCATCGAGAAGCCGGTCACGGCGGCAAAGCTGGAGGCGTTGATCAAGCTCCATCGGTCGCTGCCGGTGCACACGAACGCGGCCGGCGGGACCTCGCGCGGCCACACGGTGCAGGAGATCGTGCAGGGCCTGGAGCACGACGAGTTCGAGCCGTTCTTCCAGCCGAAGCTCGAGATGGCCACGGGCCTGGTGAAGGGGGCCGAGGCGCTCGCGCGGTGGCGCATTCCCGACGCCGAGATCGTCGCCCCGGCGGGGTTCATCGACTTGATGGAGACCCACGCGCTGATCTCGTCGCTCACCTGGATCATGTTGCGGAAGTCGGCGGTGTTCTGCCGGCAGTGGCGGGCCGCGAGCGGGCTGGACGTCACCGTGTCGGTCAACCTGTCGCTCAAGTCGCTGGCCGACGTGCACCTCGCCGAGCGGGTGACGGAGATCGTCCGCGCCGAGAGCCTCGAGCCGCGGCACATCATCCTCGAGGTGACCGAGTCGGCGACCACCACTGATCTCGGCAAGGCGCTGGAGAACCTCTCGCGGCTGCGCATGAAGGGCTTCGGGTTGTCGATCGACGACTACGGCACCGGCTACTCGTCGATGCAGCAGTTGATGCGCATCGCCTTCACCGAGCTGAAGATCGACCGGTCCTTCGTGGCCCACGCGTCCCGGCAGCAGTCGGCCCGGGTGATGCTCGACAGCAGCATCGACATCGCGCGCAAGCTGAACCTCATCTCGGTGGCCGAGGGCATCGAGACGCAGGAAGACTGGGACCTGCTCCTGCAGCTCGGCTGCCAGGTCGCGCAGGGCTACTTCATCGCCCGGCCGATGGACGGCTCGAGCTTCATGCGGTGGAGCCGCGAGCGGCTGCCGGTCAACGGGCTGCTCGACCAGCAGTAGCGCTCGACGGCGGCCCGGTGGCAGTGCCAAGAGCCAGGCATGACGCTGCTCGTGCTGGCGCTGTTGACCGCTGCTCCGCTGACCACCCTCGCCGAGCAGTCGGGGTGGACGAAGACGGGCCGCTTCGACGAGGTCGAGCGCCTGTGTGCCGCCTTCCCGAAGGCCTACCCCGGCAAGGTGAAGTGCGAGCGCTTCGGGCTCACGCCGCTGGGCCGCCCGATGTTGATGCTCGTCGCCTCGGCCGACGGCGTCTTCACCCCGGAGGCCGCGCGCGCGAAGAAGCGCCCGGTGGTGCTGCTGCAGGGCGGCATCCACGCGGGGGAGATCGACGGCAAGGACGCGGGCTTGTGGTTGTTGCGCGAGGTGCTCGACGGCCAGGTGGCCCCGGGGGCGCTGGGCAAGGTGACCCTCGTCTTCGTGCCGGTCTTCAACGTCGACGGGCACGAGCGCTTCGGCCCCAACCAGCGGCCCAACCAGCGCGGCCCCGAAGAGATGGGCTGGCGCGTCACCTCGCAGAACCTCAACCTGAACCGCGACTACATGAAGGCCGACGCCCCGGAGATGGTGGCGATGCTCGGGCTGCTCCACCGCTTCGAGCCGGTGCTGTACGTCGATCTCCACGTCACCGACGGCGCGAAGTTCCAGCACGACGTCTCGGTCACCTGGGAACCGCAGCGCCTCGGCCCCGAGTCGATGCGGGCCTGGGGTCGCACGTTGCGCGCCGCGCTCTTCGCCCGCCTCGAGGCCCAGGGGCACCAGCCGGTGGGCTTCTACCCGGCGTTCGACGACTCCGACGATCCGCAGAGTGGCTTCTCGGCGGGCTGGCCGCCGCCGCGCTTCGGCAACGCGTACTGGGCGCTGCACCACCGCTTCGGGGTGCTGGTCGAGACCCACTCGTGGAAGCCCTCCGCGGTGCGCGTGAAGTCGACCTTCGACGTCTGCGCGGGGCTGCTCGCCGAGGCCGCGCTCCACGGAGCCGACTGGCTGGCCGCCGCCCAGGCCGCCGATCTCGCTGCCACCAAGCTCGCCGGCACCCCGGTGGTGCTGATGTCGGAGACCACCAGGAGCGCCGAGCCCTTCGACTTCCAGGGCTACGCGTACACGCGCACCAGGAGCGAGGTGAGCGGCAAGTTCTGGGTGCAGTACGACGAGACGAAGCCGCAGGTGTGGAAGGTGCCGCTGCGCGACGAGCTCGAGCCGGCGCTCACCCTCACGGCGCCGAAGGCCGGCTACCTCATCCCCGTCTCCCACGCCGCGTTGCTCGCGCCGAAGCTCCGTGCGCACGGGCTGAAGTTCGAGGTGCTCACGAAGCCCCGGTTGCAGCTCGCGGTCGAGCACATGAAGGTCGACCCGAAGTTCCGGTGGGCGTCCTACGAGGGGCGGCTCACGCTGCAGGCGAAGGGGCAGTGGACGGCGGGCTTCGAGGATCTTCCGGCTGGCTCGCTCTTCGTGCCCATCGCGCAGCCGCACGCCGAGCTGGCAATGCACCTGCTCGAGCCGACGGCGCCTGACTCATTTCTCTCGTGGGGGTTCTTCAATGCCCACCTCGAGCAGAAGGAATACCTCGAGGACTACCTCACCGAGGCCTTCGCCCGGGAGCAGCTCGCCGACCCCGCGGTGAAGGCGGCCTTCGACGAGAAGCTGAAGGACCCGGTCTTCGCGAAGGACCCCGAGGCGCGGCTGCACTTCTTCGCGCAGCGCCACCCGACCTTCGACGCGCGAATGAACCTCGTGCCGGTCTACCGGGTCGACCTCAGCCCAGCCGCGAACTGATGAAGAACTGGTAGTTCGCCTCGAGCCCGCCATCGATGTTGATGGTGGTGCCGTTGATGTACCGGGTCTCCGGAAGGCAGATCCACTCGATGCTCTCGGCGATCTCGTCGGCGGTCGCGATGTGGCCGACCGGCACCATCGCCTTGAGCTGGGCCTCCATCTTCTCCCATTGCTCCGCGCCCACGTAGAAGCGCGACGACTCGGTGTCGATGTACCCGGGGTTCACCGCGTTGACGCGAATGCCGTCGCCCGCGAACTCGCACGCCAGATACTTCACGAGGATCTCCATCGCGCCCTTCATCGCGCCGAGCAGCCCGTGGAAGGGCAGGGCGATGCGCGAGTCCATGCCCGAGACCATCACGATGCGCGCGCCCCGGCCGGTCATCAGCGGCTGCGCCAGTTGGCAGGCGTAGAGGAAGCTCTTCACCGTGACGTTGAAGGTCTTGTCCATCTGGTGGAGCTTGGTGTCCATCAGCGGGGCGAACTTCGTCGACGCCGCGTTGGCCACCAGCACGTCGAGGTGCCCGAAGTCGGCCTTGATGCGCTCGAACACCGGCCCCAGGCTCTCGGGCTCGAGCTGATCGGCGACGAGGGTCACGCACCTGCGGCCCAGCGCGGTGACCTCCTGTTCGAGGGCCTGAGCGGCCTCGGCGTCACGCCGGTAGGTGGACACGATGTCGTAGCCGCGCCGGGCGA
>JBBRUE010000122.1:0-11603 GCA_038248085.1 Myxococcales bacterium
GATGTTAGTTTTGTTAGTAGTTAGGGTTTGAAGAGGTGGGTCACCGATCTCGGCTTGGTGCGCTCGAAGCTCATCGGCCGCGGCATTTCGAGACGGCCCCACGCGGCCTGCACCAGCGCCGCCAGCGCCAGGTTGCCCACCACGAACATCGAGACGGGCACCCACCACACGAGGTCGGCCTCCTTCGCGTCTCCGGCGGCGAAGAAGAGCACCGACGAGATCGCGTTGTTGGCGGCATGCGCCGCGATGGCCGGCCACAGCGAGCCCGCGCGCCACGCCAGCAGGCCGAAGAGCACGCCCAGCTCGAAGCGCGCCGCGAGGCCCACCGGGTCGAGGTGAAAGGCACTGAACACGAACGCCGTCACCACGATCGCCCGCGCCGGACCCCGCTGCTCGGCCAGGCCGCGCTGCATGAAGCCGCGGAAGAACAGCTCCTCCCTCAGCGGCGCGGCGACCGAGACACCCATTCACCAGGGCCAGCTCGAGCGGGGAGTGCCTTTCGAAGACCTGCGCGCTGTCGAACTGCTCGACGATCGAACGGGGGAACACCGCCTGCGCGAGCGCCATCAGCGGCACGGCCCAGGCGAGGTAGTTCACCACCCCGAACGCGAGCCCGAAGCCGAAGCTGAGCGGGTCGAACCGATCGAGCCCCATCGCGCGCAGCGGGGCCACCCGCAGCAACTGCCACCCGATGAGCGCCAGGCCGGCGAACACCACCAGCTCCGAGACCCAGATCCCCCACGCGAGCTGGAGGAACTGCGCCGTGCCCCCGAGGAACAGAAAGGAGACCAGGCCGAACACCACCCAGCCGATGGTGAAGGGCAGGGGCGCATGGACGACCGGGCTGAGGCCCTCGCAGGCTGGGCACTGCAGCGCCGCCCCTCGCTCGGCGCACGCCTCGCACATGAAGTTGCCGCACCGCCGGCAGACGAAGGGCGCCGCGACCCCGGGGTGAACGGCACACTCCGCTCCGGATGGACCAGGCGGCTGGGGACGGGTCTCATTCACGGGAACGGCCTCGAAGGGGGTCGTTATACTCAGCGCCCTGTGAATGCACCGAGCCATTGGGCCGATGACGCCCGCTTCACCGAGTCCTCCGTCGCGTTCCGGGGCTTCTTCAGCGAGCTCAAGGAGGCCTTCATCGAGCGCGACTCTCTCTTCACGCAGCTCGAGCTGGCGCTGCTGTGCAAGGAGCACGTGTTGATCATCGGCCCGCCCGGCACCGCCAAGAGCGCGATCGCCGGCGCCGTGCTCAGCCGCATCGTCGATGAGAAGACCGGCAAGCCGTCGCTCTTCAGCAAGCAGCTCGCCGAGAACACGGTGCAGACCGACCTCATCGGCCCGGTGGACTTCAAGGTGCTGACCGAGACCGGCCGCACCGAGCACCTGACCGAAGAGGGCATGCTCGGCGCGGTCCACGCCTTCCTCGACGAGGTGTTCGACGGGCGCGACATGCTCCTGCGCTCGATCCTCAACGTCTTGCACGAACGCGAGCTCAAGCACGGCCGCAAGGTGACGCCCGGTCGCTGCGAGTGCGCGGTGATGACCTCCAACCGCTACCTCTCGGAAGTGCTGCAGCGGTCCCCCGAGACCTTGCAGGCCTTCGCCGATCGCATTTCGTTCATCAGCTTCGCCCCCAAGAGCTTCGCCCGAAGGTCCAGCCGGGGGCAGATGCTGCTTCGCGCCCAGACCGGGCAACGGCCGTCGCTCCAGGCGCGGCTGACGCTGCAGCAGCTCGACGTGCTTCAGGAGGCAGTCGAGGCGGTGGAGGTGCCCGCGCTCGTCGCCAAAGGCATGGAGGAGCTCTCCGACGCGCTCGAGAAGGACCTGTTGTCCCAGGTCGCCAAGCTGCCGGACTACGTCCCCACCAAGTACTTCTCGCAGCGCTCGATGGTGAAGGCGCTGTGGGTGCTCAAGGCGATCGTGGTGCGCGATCGCATGTACCGCCGCCCCGAGCGCCGCCTCGTCGCCGAGCCCGCCGACCTCGAGATGCTGCAGCACTTCTTCCTGCTCGGCGGCCCGGTGGAAGGCGAACTCGACGCGCTGCTCAAGTCGGCCTCGGACCCGCGGGAGCGCGCCCAGCTCGAGATCATCCGCGTCGAGCACAAGACCTTCGCGCAGGCCTACGCGAAGCTCGCCCCTTCCCTCCAGCAGTCGGTGGAGCGCGAGTTCGCCGACCTGAGGGCCAACGAAGACACCGACGCCGCCGACGGCCAGAGCCGCGCGTGGACCGCCTCGGTCGCCAGTACCACCGCGCGCTCGCTGCGCGACAAGCTGGTCCCCGGGCCGCGCCACCCCGACAACCGCAAGCCGCTGCTTCGCGCCGCCGAGCTGCTGTTGCAGGCGATGGACCAGCGGGCCTCGCGCGGCATGGCGGGGCAGGGCGAGGGCCGGGGCGGGGTGGCGATGCGGGGGAGCTTCGGCGACGTGCTCGAACTCGCCCGCCGCGTGCCCGAGCTGCAACCCCGGCTGCCGAACGTGGCCCGCGGGGTCGCCGAGTTCTGCCGCCAGGCCGCGCTGATGATCGCGCTCGCCGCCGAGGGCACCGAGTTCGAAGAAGCCATGCGCCTGGACGGCGTGTCGGGCCTGGCCGCCAACCTCGCCGAGGAACTCGAGCGCATCGCCGAGCTGGTGCAGGTCGCGGGCACCATCGCCCCGGAGGTCGTCGAGCCCATGCGGGCGCAGCTCGCCACCGTGAGGGAACGCACGGCCACCGCGCTGCGCCGCCGGGCCACCCGCACCTTCACCCAGGGCCAGGCGGGTCGAAAGGGCGAGCCCCTCGAGCTCCTCACCGGAGACAGCCGCCGCCTGCGCGATCTCGAACGTGCGCTGGTGGAACTCTCCAGCGCGCACGTCGGGTTGCGGGTCGAACTCCTCGCGCCGCTCGCCGAGCAGTACGCCCGCGACGTCGTCGGCGTGCAGCCGTTTCAGCGGCTCGAGCAGCTCCAGCGCCTCATGCAGGGCGTGCTCGACAACCTCCGGAGGGAAGGCGCCGCGCCCGAGGGGGCCCTGCGGGTCGCCCGGGACGACGTCGAACGCCGGGTCCGCGCGTACGCGCAGGGCCTCGCGCCGCAGAAGCTGGTCGTGCCCGACGGCGCGCGGGTGCTCACCGGCGAGGCGTATACCTTCTACCGCACGCAGCTCTCGGCCCAGGCCATCGAGGGCGAGCTGACCGCCCTGACGGCGATCGACGCGTTGCTGCGGAGCTCGGGTGCGCTGCCGGTTCCCCCTGAGCTGCGCGAGCTGATCGCCAACGCCGAGGTGCAGTCGGTCGGCGTGCGGGTGCGCTACCTCTTCAGCTGGTGGTCGCTCATCGAGAACAGCCTGCCCGAGCCCGAGAAGCTCAAGGCCAGCGTCGAGGCGGAAAAGACGTTCGACGCGCTGGTGAAGAGCCGGTTCCCACTGCTGGTGACGCGCGAAGGGGAGTTCGTTCGGCTCGGCGCGGCGCTCGCCCGGCTGGGGAACGAGGCCGGGCAACGCGGCGACGTCGTGCGCTCGCTGCGTGAAGAGGTGCAGCAGTGCGAGGAGGCCTTCGCCGGGTTCTCGAGGAGCCTCATCGACGCCCGCACCCGGAAGTGACGCATGACGGTCGATCTCTTCAACCAGTTGAAGGGTCGACTCGAGGCGCTGCGGGCCGGCAACCCTCCTGCGCTCGGGGTCTTCGAGCGCGCGCGGATGCTCTTCGTCCGTGACGACGGCGTGGTGACCCTCGATGCGTTGCGAGCGCTCGACACAGATCTCGAGCGAGCCGGGGTGCACACCGTGGCCGACGCGCGGCTGCTCCAGGAACTCGGTGCGGCCAAGGGCAAGCTCGGGGCGCTGAGCCAGGGGCTGAAATCGCGCGCCGACGCCTCGTTGCGCGAGTTCGACGCGGCCCTGGGCGAAGCGGAGCGCCTCGCGGCCCTCGAGAAGCTGCCGCCCCCGCTGCTGCCGTCGCTGGACACGGACTTCCGCCGCCTGGCCCGGGTGGTGAAAGTCGCCGCGGTGTTCTCGGGTGCCGCCCAGCATCAGCCGTTCGAGATCTTCAGCCGCCCGCGCATCGGCGATCGGCACGCACCCGGCAATGCCCGGCTCGCCCTCGCGGAGTTCCTCGCCCAGCGGGCCCAGCAGCAGCTGGGGGACACCGCGCAGAAGCGGCGTGATCTCGACCTCGCGTACGAGATCGTGCTGCGCATGGGTGTCGACGCGAAGGCCGATCGCGAGCGGTCACGCCGGCTGCGGCTCGAGCTGGGCGCGGCGCGCGAGCGGGTTCGTTCTTCGCCCGCGGTCCGCTCCCTCGACGACCTGGTCCGTCACGTGCGGCACACGGCGCGGCGCGATCCCTCCACGGCCTGGCGCAGCCTGCGGGCCCTGTACGAGCGCGCGGTCGAAGCGGGTGACGCCGAGCTCGCCCAGGGCGCCCACGCCGCGGCGCGCGCGATGGTGGACGGGGCTGCGTTGGCGCCGGCGGTCGATCGGGCAGAGCTCCTCCGGTCCATGGGCTGGCGCGACACGCCGAGGCAGGAACTCGGCGAGCGGCTCGCGCCGGGGGGCCGCAAGGGGGTCGACGATCAGCTCGCCTCGGAGCTGGCGCGGCTGGCCTTCGATCTCGACGACGACGAGCGCCGCGCCCTCGAGCTGGCGACGGGGTGTGCCCGGTACTTCGACGTCGAAGACGCGCTCGCCGAGGAGATCATCGAGGCCGAGACCCGGGCCACCCGACCGGTGCAGCGCCGCGTGCCGTACCCCACCCAGTTGATGACCTACGAGCCCACCAACTCGCTCGATCAGCTCAACCACTTCGTCCTCGATCGGCCCGGAGCGCTGGTGCTCGACCTCGCCTCGGGCCGGCAGATGGTGCGCGCCTACCTCGAGGAGGAGCCGCCCCCGAAGCCCCGGCGTGCCCAGAAGACCGCGGTGCGGGTGTACGTGCTCGACGCCTCGGGCTCGATGCACGGCGCGCGTTCCCGTTTTCGAGACGCGATCCTCATCTCCGAGTTGAACGCGATCCGCGTCAAGGCGAAGGCGGGGCTGCCGTTCGACCCGCTCTACTTCACCTTCTTCAACGACGCGCCGAGCGATCTGGCGCGGGTCGACGCGGGCGACGAAGCGAGCCGACAGATCGAGAAGCTCTTCCGCAACTCGCCGGCAGAAGGGCAGACCGACATCTCGCTGGCCCTGGTCTCGGCCTTCGACTCCATCGGCAAGGCGCGCGGAGAAGACCCGTACCTCGCGCGCGCGACCGTGGTGCTCGTCACCGACGGTGAAG
Organism: Myxococcales bacterium; assembly: GCA_038248085.1. Classification (GTDB taxonomy): domain Bacteria; phylum Myxococcota; class Myxococcia; order Myxococcales; family Myxococcaceae; genus Archangium_A. The sequence goes on from JBBRUE010000122.1 coordinate 5,249, forward strand.
ACGGCGTCGACCTCGAGCTGATCAAGAAGACCCGGCGCCCATACGAGGGGCTGGAGATCGCGCTGTCGTTCATCTCGCTGGGTGAAGAGAACCCCGATCTCCGATCGCTGGTCATCGAGCAGCGCGACGCGGGTGGGCGCGCCTTCTACCACCACGTGTCCGACGCCGAGATCCAGCTCGCCCGCACCGACTTCGACTCGGCGTGGCGCACGATCCTCCCCGCGGACGTGGCGATCACTTCTGACGTGCTGGAGCGCCTGGTCCCGCACCTCGAGGCCCTCGAGACGATCGCCCAGGGCCGCTCGGTCACGAAGTCGGAGCCGCCCGAGGGCCAGTTCGACACGCTGTTCCCCGAACGTCCCCGGGGCGTCGCGCCCATCCCCGCGCACCTGCCGCGTGTCGTCGACATCCTCGAGGCGGTGGGGGAGGCCGTGAGCCTGGCTCCCTCGGACGGACGGCGCGGCGAGGCGGTGACGCTGCTGACGCACCTCCTGCAGGTCTACGGGCTGGCGCTGCCGAAATACCTCGAGTCGGTGACGCTGCCCGAGAGCCGCCTCGTGAAGGCCATCGCGCGGATCCGCCTCGTGTGCTGACGTGCGCGCACGATGGTGTTCGGTTTCTTCAAGAAGAAGTCAGCGCTCGCGAAGAAGGAGCTGGATCCCCTCGCGGCCTTCGACGTGGTCATCGCCTCGCTCGAGCGCCAGGGCGGTGAGGTGCGCAAGTCGGCGGCCACGCTGCTCGCGCTGCGGTCTGAGCTGAACCGCGACGTCGTGAAGTACGGCAAACGCATCGCGGGCATCGAGGAGCGGCTGCCGCGGGCAGAAGGTGACCTCGCGGCCGAGAAGACCCTGCGGCGCGACCTCCACGAGGCGAAGCGGCTGCTCGAGAAGACCCACGAGGCCCTCGCCCAGGCCGAGGGCAACGCGAAGCTGCTGATGGACGCCGCGGAGGAGCTCGGCAAGCAGCTGGTCGAGCTCCAGGAAGAACGGCAGAGCGCGCGGGCGCGGTTGTCGGCGGGGGTGATGGTCTCCGACGCGCTCAAGGCCCAGGTCGCCAGCTTCGACCGGCTGATGAAGCTCGACGCGGCCCGCGACGAGGTGGAAAAGGCCCACGCGCTCGCCGAGCTGTACCGCGAAGACGCGGGGAAGTGACCGTCAGCGATAGCCCTGCGCGAGCGCCTGGTAGGTGCGCCACGACTGGTCGATCATCTGCAGTTCACGCTCGGTGACCTCGCGCACCCGCTTCGCCGGCGACCCGACGAGGAAGCTCCGCGGCTCGTACTTCTTGCCGGGCGTCACCAGGGAACCCGCGGCGACGAAGCTGTGATCACCGATCTCCACGCCGTCGAGGAGGATGCTCCCCATGCCGACGAGGCACTGATTCCCCACCGTGCACCCGTGGAGGATCACCCGGTGCCCGAGGGTGCACTCGAGGCCGATGGTCGTCTGGCTGACGCCGCGGGTGGCGTGGGCGATGGTTCCGTCCTGCACGTTGGTGCGGGCGCCGACGCGAATCGTCCCGCAGTCCCCGCGCAACACCGAGGTCGGCCACACCGAGACGTCCTCGCCCAACTGCACGTCACCCAGCAGCTGGGCCGACGCGTGGACCCAGGCAGTGGGGTGAAGGACCGGCACGAGACCCTGGAAGGCTTCACTCGACATGGTGGGGAGGTACCTGAACCAAGGTATGTTGAAAACACCATGCAGCGAATCCTCGTGTTGGTTGTGGCGCTCTCAGCGTCGCTGGCGCTTGCGCAGGGCACCCCGGACATTCCGGCGGAGAAGGTCGTCATCGTCCCGATGGGGGACCCGGTCATCGTCGACGCGGGCGCGCCCGCCGTGGCCCAGCCTCCGCCGCAGCCGACGGGGGAGTACGTGCCCCCCACCCCGCAGTTCGACGCGCCGGTGAAGCAGCCCGACACGCGCACCCTCGAGGCCCTGCCGCCGCCCCTGCCGCCGCCCGAGCAGCTCGATCAGAACCCGCCGCAGATCATTCCCCAGGGGCCGGGCGCGATGCTCGACGGCCACCCGCGCGAGGGCGCGTTCCTCTCGGGGCCCGGGAGCGTCACCTTCCTGCTGCACCACACCCTGATGACCGGTGTCGGCGTGCTCGCCACCCAGATGGTCCCCCGCGCGATCGACGCGGCCCCGGCCTTCCCGGCGGCGCTCGACCGCAACGGGAAGCTCGACGTGCCGGGTGGTGGGTGCGCCCTCGACTCCGCGGGACTCCCGAGCGACCCGCGCTACGCCACGAGCGGCGTGGCCGGCGCGAAGGTCGCCACCTGCTCCGACATCGTCACCGGTGAAGGGGCCCGGCTCGCCTACCTCACCGGCACGTTGATCGGCGCCGGCCTCGGCTTCACCTCCGCCGCGATCTGGCAGTTCAACAACTGGATCAGCCATCGTTCGGCCAACTTCGGGATCATCAGCTCCTTCATCGGCGGCATGCTCCTGGGTGGGTTCACCGACCTCGTCACTGGTCACGGCGACGCCTACGCGACTGCGTGGATGACGATGATCGGGAGCTCCGCCGGTGCATGGCTCGCGGCGATCGTCGGCGGAGGGGACATCGCGCTCAACAAGGCGACGCTCATCGTCTCGGGCGCGGCCTGGGCGGCGATCTACACCGCGTTGATCGTCGCCATCGTCGCCACCACCGGAGGCAACATCACCATGCGAGGCGGAATTGACGGGGTGATGCTCATGCCCGCTTTCGGCGCCGGGGCGATGGCGCTCGCGACGTTGAGGTTCAACCCGAGCGTGGGCCAGATCATCAGGGCGAACATCTTCGGGGCCGCGGTCGGCGGCGCGGTGTTGCTGCTCTCGGGTCTGCTCCTCGGTCCAGCGACGGGCTTCACGCGCTCCCCGGTCCCCTACATCCTCGCGGGCGTCGGGGCGATCGGCGCCAAGACGCTGGTCAGCCTCCTGTGGGCGGACGCCGCGGAGAACCCCGGCTCGGTCGGCGGCGGCTCGAGCGATGGCAAGTACCGCAACGTCTGGTGGTAACTTCGCGCCCCGCCATGTCCCGCACGCGCGCGAAGAAGCGCGCTCCCCGCACCCCGAAGAAGGCGAAGCCCGCGCCGCCGACGCCGCCGCGCCGGGCGCTCCACTACAAGGTGGTGGAACTCTCCAACGTCGACGAGGCCGCCCTCGAGCGCACGCTCAACGAGTGGTGCGCGCACGGCTGGACCTTCGACGGGGTGCAGTTCGCGATGCGGGAATCTTCGAAGCGGCCTTCGATGGGCTTCGTCTTCTTCACGCGTGAAGGCGACGAACTGCCCGCGCCCGTCGAGTACGCGGCCGACTCGTTCCGCACCGACGCCGACGCCCAGGCGCACCTCAAGCGGCTCTCGCACGGCGAGCTCGCGGCGCCGTCGAGCCCGGATGCGTGGTCGAGGCTGCAGGCCCTCACCTTCGACGACGAAGGTGGTGACGTGTGAGCCAACTGCGCATCGTGCGGGAAGGTGAAGGCTCCGGCTACCCGAAGGCCTCGCTGTTGCTGCGGGCCGGGGCGCGCCTCGTCGACGCGGCGATCGCCTGGGCGCTCTACAGCTCGACGGGCCCGGCGGGCGTGGTGATGGCGCTCCTCTACATTCTCTTCGCCGACGGCATGCTCCAGGGCCAGAGCCCGGGGAAGAAGATCTTCGGCGTGAAGGTGGTGTACGTGCCCACGCGCAGCGGCGCTCGCCACCGCGACAGCGTGCTGCGCAACGCACCCTTCGGCCTGATCATCATCCTCTCGATGATGCCCGAGGTCGGGCACCGCGCGTTCTTCGCTGGCCTCGCGGTGATCGGCAGCATCGAAGCCTTGTTGTGCCTGCGGGACGCCGAGGGCCTTCGCCTCGGCGACACCTGGGCCCAGACGCAGGTGATCGACGGCAAGGTGCAGGCTGATCAGCCGCAGCGCCTCACCGCCGAGCAGGAAGCACGGGCGCCTGCGCGCCTGCGCCAGCAAACCGACCTTCGCCGTGACATAGGGGACTGAGATGCGCATCGCCCTGACCCACAACCTGCGGTTGTCCGACTCGGAAGAAGAGGCGGAGTTCGACACGGAAGAGACGGTCAACGCGATCGCCGCCGCCATCGAACGCCTCGGCCACCGCGTCGAGAAGATGGAGGTCTCGGGGCCCGCCTCGCGCACCGTCGCCCGCCTCGAGGCCTTCTCGCCCGACCTGATCTTCAACACCGCCGAGGGCCGCCGGGGCCGCTTCCGCGAGGCCTTCTTCCCGGCGCTCTTCGAGGAACTCGGCTTCCCGTACACCGGGAGCGACGCCTACGCGCTCGCCATCACCCTCGACAAGCAGCTCACCAAGCTCATCCTCCGCGAAGAGAACGTGCGCACCCCCGGCTGGCAGTTCATCGAGAAGCTCTCGCAGCTCAAGCCCGACGAGCTCCACTTCCCGGTGATCGTGAAGCCGAACTTCGAAGGCAGCTCCAAGGGCATCACCCAGGAGTCCGTCGCCGAGAGCGTGGAAGACCTCAAGAAGAAGGTCGGCCAGGCGCTCGAGAAGTACCCCGACGGCGTGCTGGTCGAGGAGTTCATCACCGGCCGCGATCTCACCGTGCCGTTCCTCGAGTCGGTCGACAACGACTTCGACGGGGTGCTCTCGCCGGTGGAGTACGTGTTCGAGTCGGACGCCGCCAAGGGCCGCCGGTACGCCATCTACGACTACGCGCTCAAGACGCGCGAGGACAAGGCGGTCGGGGTGCGGGCGCCCGCGGTGCTCCACGAAGACATGAGCGAGCGCATCCGCAAGATGGCGCTGGCGGTGATCAAGAAGCTCGACTGCAAGGACCTCGGCCGCGTCGACTTCCGTCTCTCGGACGCCGGGGTGCCGTACTTCCTCGAGATCAACGCGCTCCCGTCGCTCGAGCCGGGCGCCAGCATCTACGCCGCCGCGGCCCTCGAGGGGCTGCACTTCGACGGCGTGGTCGACGCGGTGATCCAGAACGCTGCCCGCCGCTACAAGATCAAGGACAAGCCGCGCGGTCTCTCGAAGCCCACGCGCCGTGGCCCGCTCAAGGTGGGCTTCACCTTCAACGTCAAGCGCATCAAGCCCACCGCCGAGGGTGAAGATCGCGAGGCCGAGTACGACTCGCCCACCACGCTCCAGGCGATCCGCGAAGCGATCGCCAGCCATGGTCACGAGGTGGTCGACCTCGAGGCCACCGCCGAGCTGCCGATGGTGCTGGCGAGCACGCCGGTCGACGTGGTGTTCAACATCGCCGAGGGCTTCCGCGGGCGAAACCGCGAGAGCCAGGTGCCGGCGCTGCTCGAGCTGCTCGACATTCCGTACACCGGGTCGGACCCCGCCACGCTCTCGCTGGCCCTCGACAAGGCGCTCGCCAAGCGCGTGGTGCGCGCCGCCGGCATCGACACCCCGAACTTCCAGCTGATGAGCTCCGGCCGTGAGCGCCTCGACAAGCAGTTCACCCGCTGGCCGCTGATGGTGAAGCCGGTCGCCGAGGGCTCGAGCAAGGGTGTGATCAGCAAGAGCGTGTGCCACACCGAGGCCGAGCTGCGCGAGGTGGTGAAGGAGCTCGTCGAGCGTTACCAGCAGCCCGCGCTGATCGAGGAGTACATCGGCGGTCGCGAGTTCACCGTGGGCCTGCTCGGCGAGCGTCGGCCCGAGGTGCTGCCCCCGATGGAGATCGTCTTCACCGACAAGTCCGACAAGACGCCGATCTACAAGTTCGAGGACAAGCTCGAGGAGAACGATCGCATCCGCTACGAGGTGCCGGCGAAGGTCGAGCCCGCGCAGCTCGAGCGCCTGCGCACCTCGGCGCGCACCGCCTTCATGTCGCTGGGCTGCCGCGACGTGGCGCGCATCGACTTCCGCATGGATGAAGCGGGGCGCATCTACTTCATCGAGTGCAACCCGCTCCCCGGGCTCACCCCAGGCTGGAGCGACCTGGTGCTGATCGCCCAGGGCGACGGCATGGACTACCGCACGCTCATCGGGGAGATCCTCAGCGGCGCGATCCGCCGGTACAAAGAGCGTGGCAGCCGTCGTCGCGATCGTGCGGACGCGGACGCCGCCTGATGTCGTCCCAGCGCGTCCGGGCCCGTGAACTCGATCTTCCCCTCGGCCGCTTCAAGCCGGGCAAGTTCAACTCGATCACCGACGTCGAGGGCGTGCTGGTCGGCCACTCGACGATCATCGAGGGCGCAGCGGGGCCGCTGGTGGTGGGCAAGGGCCCGGTGCGCACCGGCGTCACCGCGATCATCCCCAACGACGGCAACATCTTCATGGACCGCCTCGCGGGCGGCGCCTTCGTGCTCAACGGCGCCGGCGAGGTCAGCGGGCTGACCCAGGTGGTGGAGTGGGGCCTGCTCGAGACCCCGATCCTCCTCA
>JBBRUE010000123.1:0-11580 GCA_038248085.1 Myxococcales bacterium
CCGCCGTCGAACCCGGCGTTCTGGGCGACCAGGCAGTCGCGCATCGTCAGGCGCCCCTCGGCGTCGACCAGCACCCCGGCGCCCTGGCGACCGGTGTTCGCTTCGAAGCGGCAGGCGGTGACGCGGGCGTGGCCGGCCTTCACCCCGAGCCCGCCCCCGCCGTACACCGGCGCCTCGTTGAAGCGCAGGGTGCACTGGGCGAGCTCGAGCTCACCACCCTCGAGGCACACCCCGCCGCCGATGCCGTTGGTGCGGCCGCCGACGATGAGCAGCCCGCCGAGCTTCACCACGCCGTCGGTGTGCACGCGCACCACCGAGCCCGAGCGCTGGCCATCGAGCACGACCTCCCCGAGGCCGACGAGGCTCAGGGGCTTGTCGATGAACAGGTTCACCACGTAGGTGCCCGGAGGCACCGTCACCACGCCGCCCGGCTTCGCGTCGCGGACCGCCTGCTGCAGGTCGAAGCTCAACCGCCGAACTCGATGTTCTCGTAGAGCTTCATGAAGTCGGTCAGCGGCAGCTTGAAGATGCCGTCGTCCTTGCCGTTGTTCGCGGGCTCGCTGAAGCCCCACGGGTTGCGCACCTCGACGTACCGGGTGCCGTTCTCCTCGGTCGCGCCGAGCACCGTGTAGAAGTGGTCTCCGTGCACGCCGGTGTTCGTGTAGTTCGCCTTGGGCGAGTCTTCGGCGAAGGTGCCGGCGGCCACGGGGCGGTGCCCGGCGGTGGCGGTCTGGATCTTCTTGAACAGCGCGTCGGGCTTCAGGTCGCGCACGTCGCTCCAGGTGGCCGTCTTGCCGGAGAGCGCCTGGAAGAGGTCGCTGGCCGAGCCGCCGTTGCCGACCTTCTCGTAGCCGCCCTTCCACTTCGCGTAGGCCTTCTCGAGGAGACCCGGCCACAGCTCCTTCGAGTCGCGCGCGCTGGCGTACTGCGCGCCGCGGCTGCCCATCGCCACGTCGTCGTCGACGGTGACGCTGACCGGCCTGGGGCGACCGCCTTCACCGACGGCTGTTGCACGGCGACTGGCGTGTGCGAGCCCGGGGCGGCCAACACCGCTTGCGGAGATCGAGGCCGCCAGTGCGTCTCATGCATCGCGCCTGCGGGTCTGACCTGCCAGTCGAAGGCGTGCATGCAGAACCCTCCCGCTGGGAGCAACCCCGGAGCTGGCTGCAGCTCGAACGCCACCTGCCTCAACGCGGCAGGCACCGAGCTTGGCGCCCTTTGCGTTTCGGGGACCATCGCCGACGGCGGTCCCTCGCCGTATCCGGGTGGCTACTGCCTGCCCAAGTGCGAAAGCGCGAACGCCTCGTGCAGCGGGGGCACGTGTTTGGACCTCCTCAATGACGGCGACGGGTACTGCTTGGCAAACTGCAGCGGCGCTAACACAGGCAAGGGCTCGTGCCGTGTGGGCTACGTTTGCAACGAGTTGATCATCGGGTCCCCCGCGCCGTGGGGTGTTTGCGTTCCCAACTGCATGAGCACGGGCTGCGGGCAAACCGCGACTTGCAACGCGTTGGGCTACTGCGTGTGAGCCTGTACATTGGCAATTCGCGAAAGACGCGTTCCCGAAACTGCGAGCGCTGCACCTGCCCAGCCGCATCACGCTCGAGTCGAAGCGGGGCATGAAGCTGGTGAAGGTGAGCGACGACGGGCCAAACGGAACGTCCATCGAGGCGTGGAAGCGCGGTGAAGACGACCCCTGAACACCCCACTACAGCCGGTGCAGGCTGACCGGCGTAGGCAGCGCGCCCGACGGCGGTGCGTTCGGCGGGACCTCGGGCTCGACGCCGGCGTCGTCACACAGCGTCACCGGGGGACCGAGGGGCTGCAGGTAGTACAACGAGCGCGCGAGCCCGAAGGCAGGCGAGGCGTGCAGGCTCGAGCCGGGGAGTCGCCGCACGCTGGTGTAGCCACTGACGACCGGCGACTCGCGCAGGTGCTCGTGCACCACCACCCTCACCCGCCGCACGTCACTGGCCCCCCACGAGAGCGCCAGGGTCTCGCCGCCCAGCCGACGCTCGTGCATCAACGTCAGCATCGCGCCCTCGGCGGTCCAGGCGGTGACGTCGACCTTCGCGCCCCGGAGCGGACGCTCGAAGTGCACCTCGAGCGACCTGCCGCCCTCCCCCAGCGGGAAGTCGAAGGCGGTGCGGCCAGGGAAGACGCCTTCCCCCGCGAGGTAGAGCGCGCTGCGCCGGTCGATGACGGAGACCTGCCCGTCGGTGCGGAACCAGGGGATGCCGCGGGGCGCCGCGAGCGACCGCGCTTCGTCGGGGAGGACCACCTGCTTCCAGCCCGGCGTCGCGTCGGTGGAGGTGAAGCACGGCGCGGTCGCGAGCAGCACGGCCAGGAGCGCACTCATCGCCGAGCTCCCGTCTCCCTGCGCAGCGGGGAGAGGCGAGGTCCACCGAAGGGACAGCGCGTCTCCTCACACCTGCTGAGCGACCGAGAAAGAGATGAGCCGCACAGCACCCGTCGCGCGATCTCCGCTGCCCCCGATGAGGAGACGTGCTTGCTCACGACCACCGAGCAACCGCGATGGAGTCGGGCCACGCGGTACACATCGCGCGATCTCCGCTCCCCTGATGAGGAGACGTGCTTCCTCGCCGCTGCTGAGCGGCCTCCACGCGGCGGTCACGAGCGCACCGCCGCGTTGAGCCGCCGCACGAGCACCGCCGAGCCGAGCAACACCGCACCACCCGCCGCGAGCGCGCCGATGCGCAGGAAGCCGTCGAGGTGCGACGTGTCGTAGAGCAACAACTTCGTCACCGCCGCGGCGAGCACGACGAAGCCCGCGTCTCGCACCTCCGTCGCGCGGCGGGCACGCCCGAACAGCACCAACGCCACGCCGGCCAGCAGCCAGGTGAGCGACAGGATCGCCCGGCGCGCCACGAAGTCCTGCAGCGAGAGATCCGACGCGTCGAAGACCTGGAAATACACCGCCAGCGAGGTCACCAGGCCCGAGAGCGCCAGGCCGTGCCACGAGAGCATGCGGTGCAGACGATCGCGGTGCGACTCCCCGACGGCCGGCGGGGTGCGGCGATCGAGCAACGCCATCACCAGGCTCGCGCCGAAGGCGACCGCCAACCCGACCAGCAACATCGGCTCACGCGTCGCGCCGTACCAGGCAGCCCCTGCGGCGGTCGCGCCGAGCAACACCACCGGCCCCAGCACCGGCAGCTTCACCCGTCGCAGCACCTCGGCCCCCACCGCGGCGGCGATGGTGCCCACCACCAGCAGCACCTCCGCGCGCACCTGCAGCTCACGCCACAGGAAGATGGCCGCGAGCCCCAGCAACCCCGCGCCCGCGAAGCCCATCACCTGGCCTTCGATCTTCGCCACCTCGGGCCTGCGTGCGTTCATCACTTCGCCCGGCTTCAGTTCGTCGTGCATGTGCTGCCTCCAGTTGCGGTGTGGAGACAGCATCACCGTCACCCGTGGGCGCCCCGCGGGCACCGCGAGGACCTTCGGGGGACCGCGTGTGGCAACCGTGTGGCTGCGGGCCCGTTACGGCAGAACCACGCGGAACGTCGCGCCCTTGCCTGGCTCTGCGGGCAGCAGCGTGACCGAGCCCTTGTGCGCGAGGGCCACCGACTGCACCACCGAGAGCCCCAGCCCGGTCCCCGGCGTGATGCCCTCGGGCCGCGCGCTGAAGAACCGCCGGAAAATCTTGTCCCGGTTTCCCTCGGACACGCCGGGCCCGAAGTCGATGACGTCGGTGACGAGCCCCTGCGCGGTGCGGCGCACCTCGACCCGCACCCGCTTCGTGCCCGACGGTTGCACGCGCGCGTTGTCGAGCAGGTTGCGCAGCAGCCGCGCCCACGCCTCGGCCACCACCTGCACCGTCCCCACGTCGGGAGCGACGTCGGCCTCGAAGGTCCACCCCGCGTGCTGCGGATCTCCGCGGTAGGTGTCGAGCAACCCATCGAGCCACGTCGCGAGTTGGAGTTCGTCGCGCGGCGCCTCGGCGAGCGAGGTCTCGAGGCGCACCTCGGCGACCAGGGCCTCGGTGGTGCGCTGCAGCCGCGCCACCGCCTCGTGAATGGTCGCGTGGAGCACCTGCCGTTTCTCGGGCGAAGGATCCTTGGTGGTCGCCATCAACTCCGAGGCGGCCTCGATGGTGGCCAGCGGGTTCTTGAGCTCGTGGGCGAGGTCTCCGGCGAGCTGCACGGTCTGCGCGCGGCGGGTCTCCAGCGAGTGGGCGAGGTCGTTGAAGGCGCGGGCGAGCTGGCCGAACTCGTCTTCGCGCGCGAGCAACGGCGGGTCGGCGATGGCCTGCGCGGGGAAGCCCTTCGCCCCGGCCACCAGCCGCTCGAGCGGGGCGACGAAGCTGCGGCTGAGCACCAGCGCCAGCAGCACCGCGAGCGCCAGCTGGGTCATCAGCAGCTTCAGCAGTTGGTTGCGCACCAGCAGCAACTGCCGCACGCCGCGGTGGTTGCCTCGCTCGAAGAGCAGCACCGAGCCGTCGGGGAGGGCCTGGGCCCAGCTCACCACCAGCGACTGCCCTCCGTCGGAGGTCCGGCTCATGCCCACCGGTTCACCGGCCCGCGCGCTCACCACCTCCGCCCTCGCGGTGGGCGGCTCCAGCGAGGCGTCGAGCTGGTCGAGCGCCTCGAGTCGGCTGCCGGCGCCGAACCACGAGAAGACCGCCTCGAACACGCCGCCCAGCAACGAGAACCCCTGGGCCTCCGCCGCGTTCCGGGAGTCGAAGCGGATGGCCCCGTCGGGCGCCACCTGCCGCAGCCAGAGCGCTTCATCGTGCGCGAGCGCCGGCCACGCGTCGGGCGAGGTGGCGGCGGCCTTCACCGCGAGGCGATCGAAGAGCGAGATGTCCATCGCCACCAGCACCCGCTCGTACAGCAGGGCGATGGCGAGCAGCACGAAGGGCAACAGCACCACCGAGGCGGTGACGGCGACGATGGTGGTGCGCGCGGTGCGGGCCGGGTGTATCAGCGCGGCGCCCTCAAGCGGTACCCCACGCCCACCACCGTCTCGATGGCGTCGAAGGCCGGGTCGATGGCGTGGAGCTTCTGGCGGATGCGCTTGATGAAGGTGTCGATGGTGCGCTCGGTGATGACCACGTCGTCGCCGCGCGCGAGGTCGATGAGGCGATCGCGGCTGAGCACGAAGCCAGGCGTCCGCGCGAGGGCGGCGAAGACCAGGAACTCCGAGCGGGTGAGCGTCGCGGGCGCGCCCTTCCAGGTCACCTCGAAGCGGCCGAGGTCGATGGCCAGCAGGCCGACGCGGAGCACCTCTGAGGGAGCGGCGGTCGTCGCCTCGACCGGGGCGGTGCGCCGGAGCACCGCGCGAATGCGGGCCACCAGCTCGCGGGTGCTGAAGGGCTTGGTGACGTAGTCGTCGGCGCCGGTCTCGAGGCCGGTGATGCGGTCGACCTCGTCGGCCCGCGAGGTGAGGAAGATGACGGGCACCTTCGAGCCCTGGCGCAGGCGCCGGCACAGCTCGAGGCCGTCGAGCTCGGGCATCAACACGTCGAGGACCACGAGGTCGAAGCGCCCCGCGGCGAAGGCAGCGAGCCCGGCGCGGCCGTCGCGCGCGGTGACGACGTCGAAGCCTTCTTCGGTGAGCGCCGAGGCGAGCACCCCGACCAGCGCGGCGTCGTCATCTACGAGCAGGAGCGAGGGCCGGGGCACGGCGCGCACTGTGCCCGCTTCCCGCGTGGTTCGAAACCTCGAGCCGCGCGGTGCTATGGCCTCCCGCCATGAGCTGGAACGAAGTGCTGGCGAAGACGGCGTTGGAGCAGGCCGAGCTGATCCGCAGCAAGCAGCTCTCGAGTGAAGAGCTGGTGCGCGCGACCCTCGAGAACATCGACGCGAAGAACCCGCAGCTCAACGCCTTCGTCACCCTGTTCCACCGCCGCCCGATGCAGGCCGCGAAGGCGAAGGACGCCGCGGTGCGACGGGGTGAGTCGCTGCCCGCCTTTCACGGCGTGCCGATCGGCATCAAGGACCTCAACTTCGTGCGCTTCACCCGCACCCGCATGGGCTCGCGCGGCACGCTGCCGTTGATCTCCCCGGTGGACGACCACACCTCGGCCTCGGCCCGGCGGGGCGGCTTCGTCATCGTGGGCAAGACGGCGACCTCGGAGGTCGGCGCGATGCCGGTGACCGAGCCCGACATTCACCCGGCGACGCAGAACCCGTGGAACCCGGCGCACACCTCGGGCGGCTCGAGTGGAGGGGCGGCCGCGGCCGTCGCTGCGCACCTGTTGCCCATCGCGCAAGGCTCTGACGGTGCCGGGTCGATCCGGCTCCCGTCGGCGTTCTGTCACCTCTACGGAATCAAGCCCTCACGCGGCCGGGTAGCCAACGCCTTCGGTCTCGAAGACCGGGAGATCCTCTACACCTGTGGTCCGCTCGCCAAGAGCGTGGAGGACGCGGCCGCGCTGCTCGACGTGCTCGCCGGGCTCGACGTGGGCAAGCCGCACTGGGCCCCGGCGCCCGAGCGCCCGTTTCGCGGGACGTTGAATGATCCGCTCCCGCCGTTGCGCATCGCCTTCACCACCCACTCGCCGCTGAGCGCGACCTCGCCCGACATCGTCGCCGCCGTCCACCGCGCGGCGAAGCTGTTGGCCGACGCGGGCCACCACGTGCACGAGGGCACGATGCCCACCTCGTCGCTCGAGGAGTTCCTGCCGGTGTGGCAGTTGCTGGTCTCGCAGACGCCGTTGATCCGCTGGTCGAAGACGCAGGCCATCACCCAGTGGCTCCACGCCGAGGGCGTGAAGCTGGTGCCCGCCGACGTGCTGCGCCGGCAGCAGCACATCGCCCGGCGCTTCCTCGCGGCCTTCGACGACGTCGACGTGTGGCTCACGCCGACCTGCCCCATCACCGCGCCGCGCATCGGCGCCTACGCCAACCGGCCTGGCAAGGAGGCCTTCGCTGACGCCGCGCCCATCGGCGCCTTCACCGCCATCTTCAACGTCACCGGCCAGCCGGCCGCGAGCGTGCCGCTGGGCCTCTCGTCGGAAGGCATGCCGATGGGGCTGCAGATCGCCGGCAAGCTGTTCGCTGACGACGTGGTGTTGCGCCTGTCGCGGCAGCTCGAGCAGCTGATGCCGTGGCGGGCCCGGGTGGCGCCGGCGGCACTGACGTTATGAGCCGTCAGTCGGCGAAGACGTGAGAGGGCGCGACCGGGCCTGACAGCACGAGCGTCGCGAGCCGGGTGAAGGTCTGGGCGGCCGGAGCGCCCATCACGTCAGGCGACGCCCGTCACCACTTGTTGAGCCACGGCGAGGTCATCGTGCGCAGGCTCACCGTGCGTCGGTCATTCGGCCTGAGGAAGAGGACGCTCGACGAGTCGTAGGGGCAGCCGACCACGGTTCCGTCGGCCATCGCGACGAAGCCATAGTGTGACGCCCCGAACAGGTCCGCCGGGGCGGGCACCTCGCTCACGACACCGAGCTGGCTGATGACCGCGATGCGCGTCGCGGGCCCGTCGGTCTCGAAGGCGTAGGCTGAGCCGTTGGTCGACCACGCCGCGGAGAAGTAATAGCGATTGCTGGGCGCACCGAGCGGCGTGAGCTGCGCGCTGCCGACCCGCTGGAAACTACCGGGGCCCTGGGTGGGCATCAGCAGCGCGTCGCCTCCGGGAAGGAGCAGCCCGCCGGCAAAGTGCGCCCCCCCCGTCGGGAGCCGCGCCCCCACGGGCCCGCTCGGGGTGAGGATGACGGTCTCCAGGTTGTCGCGGGGCACGACCAGGGCCGACTCACCATCGGCGAGCAGCACGGCGCCTGAGAACATCTTCCCTGCCGAGGCACCGACTACGTGAGACGTGATGATTCCCGACCCGGGGTCAAACACGGCCAGGTCCGGTCCTGCCGACGACGCCAGGAGCACCTTGCCCGAGCGGGTGACGACGCCGCCTTCGAAGAAGGGAGCCGACAGCCCTGCGCGGGGCAGCCCCGCATCGAGGAGCCACGACGCCCCGCCGTCGGGTGGGATCACCAGGAAGGCGTTGGACGAATACGGCAGCCCCAGCACGGTGCCGTCCGGGAGGAGCACGCCGCCTTCCCAGGCGTTGGGCTCGTGCGGGGGGACGGGGAAGGTCCGCAGACCGCCATCGGCGAACACCTCCAACGCCGTGGCCGCGCTGGCCGGGATGCAGATCACCGAGCCGGAACGGGTCAACACGCCGCCGACCCACCGGTTCCCTCCACCGACCCCGGTATTCACGAAGGTGATGGTGAACCCCCCGTCCAGTCCGACGGTCAGCCCGCCATCGAGCCCGAAGAGTTCGGTCGAGACCTCCTCCCAGGTGAGGGCCGGGGTCCCGACACCCGCGTCATCGACCACGCAGTTCCCCGCGTCGACGCACGCATCGCGAAACGACTTCTCTGACCAGCACGCGGCCTGCGCCAGCAACACGAGCACGATGAACCGACGCATCAGAACCGCCCTCCGAGCACGACCACCCCGCCACCGGGCCCAGCACCGAACGACACCGCGACGGGTGCTTCAGGCGTGAGCGCGTTCCACACGAGGCCGGTCGCCACCAGCGCTGCGCCCAGCCCGGCGAACCCGAAGCCGAGGCCCCGCCGCGTCGAGAGCTCGGAGAACTTCACCCCGGCTTCGCTCACACTCAGCGGGGCGGGGCCCATCTCACGGGGCGTCGTGTACGAGGCGTATTCCACCTCCGCCAGGCCGACGAGCACGCCACCAGCGACCAGGCTGGCGAACCCCAGCGCCACCGGCGTCCACAACCTCCAGCGGAACTGAAAGGGCGCGCGCGCCGGCTTCACCTGGAGCTGCTCCGCCAGCGACTCTGCGCACTCCTCGATCAACACCCCCAGCCGGCTCTCGTCGTCCGTCCCCCGCGTGACGCTCGCGGCCACCTTCGCGTCCTTCTGGCGAATCACGCGCACGTCGATCTCCAGGCGCTTTCCCAGGCGCGTGAGCCGGCCGGTGGCCACCAGCGGCACCCCGAGGGCCCCGCTGATCTCCGCGAAGCAGCTCGTGTCGTCGCTGCACCCCAACAACTGCCGCTGCCGCTCGAGCCCCAGCACCGTCTCGAGATCTGCCGGGGTGCTCACCTGGAAACCGCGGGTCGTCAGGTGCTGCGCGAGCCGGTCTTCCACGTACCCGCCGAGTTCCGGGGCGACCTGAACCAGCCGGAAGCGCGTGACCGCGATTCCCTCGGCAGGAGGCGTGGCGAGGAGTGACAGACCGACGAGCGCTGCTGCAAGCATGGGGCCTCTGATGTAGCCGACGCGCAGGCGCGCTTCACCTGCGGCGAGAGCTCATGGGCAGCTTCCACACGCCAGGGTCGTGCCGCACGCTTGCGAGGTCGTGTTGCCCCTGCAGGTGAGGTTGCAGCTGCTGCCCGGGCTCGGCGTACAGCTGCAGTTCGCGTCGTTCTCGCACCGCACGTCGCAGGGCCCCGCGGTGCAGGTCACGCGGCACACGCTGTGTCCGGTGCACACCGTGCTGCTGCGCCCCAGCGACGCCGCGCAGGTCGAGTCGTCGGCGCAGGTCAGCCCCGCATCGGCGCCGGCGGTGATGCTGCAGGTCGCGCCGCCGAGGCACTTCACCGTCGCGCCCGCGCCGAGCTGCGCGCTGCAGGTGGACCGATTCGAACAGGTGCTGCTCACGTCGTGACCCGCGGTGAGGCTGCAGGTGTTCTGCGATTCGCAGTCGAGGTGCACCGCAGACGGGGGCGCGCCTCCGTCCGTCATCACCCCGAGCTGGCACGAAGCCATCACCCCGCACCGGCACGAGTTGCTGCAATCACACACGCCCTGGCACACCGGCGTCGCGTCGGGCGGCGTGCTCGGGCCACAGGCCGCCGAGAGCACCGCTACGAGGAGGGTCGCGCTGCGCATGAAAGAGCTCACCCCTTCGGCGTCGCGGCGGCTTCGTCGAGGCTCGGCCCCAGCCACTTCGCAGCGACCTCGACCGTCATGCCCTTGCGCTGCGCGTAGTCTTCCACCTGGTCGCGGCCAATCTTCCCCAGCCCGAAGTACTTCGCCTCCGGGTGGTTGAAATAGAAGCCGCTGACGCTCGAGGCGGGGTGCATCGCGAACGACTCGGTGAGCGTGATGCCCGCCACCCGGGTCGCGTCGAGCAGCGCGAAGAGCGTGCCCTTCTCGGTGTGCTCCGGGCACGCGGGGTACCCCGGCGCCGGGCGGATGCCGCGGTACTGCTCGCGGATTAGCTGATCATTCGAGAGGTCTTCCTTCTGCCCGAAGCCGCAGAACCCGCGGGCCTGCTTGTGGAGGTACTCCGCGAAGGCCTCTGCCAGCCGGTCGCCGAGCGCCTGCACCATGATCGCCGAGTAGTCGTCGTGGGCCTTGCGGAAGCTCTGGGCGAACTCCTCGACGCCGATGCCGGCGGTGACCGCGAAGCCGCCACAGTAGTCGAGGCGGCCGCTGTCCCTCGGGGCCACGAAGTCGGCGAGGCTGAGGTGGTACTGGCCGGGCTGCTTCTCGGCCTGCTGCCGCAGCATGTGGAAGCGCCCGAGCACCTTGCTGCGCGACTCGTCGGCGTACACCTCGACGTCGTCGCCCACCGCGTTGCACGGCCAGAAGGCGAGCACGCCGTTCGCGCGGAAGCGCTGCTCCTTGATGATGCGGGCCAGCAGGGCCTGCGCGTCGCCGTAGAGCTTCTTCGCCTCGACGCCCACCTTCTCGTCCTCGAGGATCTTCGGGAACGCGCCGAACAGCTCCCACGCGTTGAAGAACGGGCCCCAGTCGATGAAGGGCACCAGGTCTTCGAGGTGCACGTTCGAGAACACCCGGGTGCCGAAGAACGCCGGCTTCGCGAGGTCTGACTTCGCCCAGTCGATGGGCTGGCGGTTGGCGCGCGCCTGCGCGATCGGCAGCAACTTGCGCTGCACGCGGCGGCTCTCGAAGTCGGCCCGCGCGCCCTTCTGCTTCTCTGCCACCTCGGCGAGGAAGGCCGGCTTCTGCTCGGGTGAGAGCAGCGCGCTGACCACGTTCACCACCCGCGAGGCGTCGAGCACGTGCACCACGCCGGGCGCGTACTGCGGCGAGACCTTCACCGAGGTGTGCGGGTGGCTGGTCGTCGCGCCGCCGATGAGCAGCGGCACCGTGAAGCCCTGGCGCGTCATCTCCTGGGCCACCGAGACCATCTCGTCGAGCGAGGGGGTGATCAGCCCGGACAGGCCGATGACGTCGACGCCCTGCTCCTTCGCCGTGGAGAGGATCTTCTCGCACGACACCATCACCCCGAGGTCGAGGACCTCGTAGTTGTTACACGCGAGCACCACCCCGACGATGTTCTTGCCGATGTCGTGCACGTCGCCCTTCACCGTGGCGAGCAGCACCTTGCCCTGGGTGCGCACCGTGGCGCCGGCGGCGATGGCCTGCCGCTTCTCTTCTTCCATGAAGGGCGTGAGGTACGCCACCGCGCGCTTCATCACCCGCGCCGACTTCACCACCTGGGGGAGGAACATCTTGCCCGCGTCGAACAGGTCGCCGACCACGCGCATGCCGTCCATCAGCGGGCCCTCGATGATGTCCAGCGGCCGCGGGTACTGCTGCCGCGCCTCCTCGGTGTCTTGCTCGACGAAGGCGTCGATGCCCTTGACCATCGCGTGGCCCAGACA
>JBBRUE010000124.1:0-11579 GCA_038248085.1 Myxococcales bacterium
CTCACGGGCCGTCCGTGGCGTGGGCCGATCCGACTCGGTCGCGGGGCTCCGAGACGCTGCCTAGATGGGATGGGCAGTCGTGCTGCACGCGCAGGCAATTGATCTGCACGACGCACGCATGAGCGGCCAACGCCCGGACGGGCCGGCGGGTCCGGTGTGGCCCGCCTTGCGGCGTCCTGTGGCGGCATCGCCCAGGGTCAGTGCCGGGCCAGCATGTCCCGGGTCACCAGCGTGATGCCGCGCTCGCTGACTTCGAAGCGGGCGCGGTCTGCGGCCGGGTCCAGCCCGGCCTGAAACCCGTCCGGCAGCACGCAGCGCTTGTCGATGCATGAACAGCACCGGGAAGTTGGCCGAGGCGGCGATGGCGAACGCGAGCGAGACCATGAAGGCGATGTTCTGCTTCTCGAAGGCGATGCCCAGGCCGACCGCCACCACGCCCAGCGCCAGCGTGGTGATGCGCGAGACCCGCAGCTCGGCCGCGCTGTCAGCCTTGCCGTTCTTGAAGACCGTCGCGTAGAGGTCGTGCGAGACCGCCGTCGCGCCCGAGAGCGTGAGGCCGGAGACCACCGCGAGGATGGTGGCGAACGCGACGGCCGAGATGAAGCCGTAGAACACGTTGCCGCCCACCACCTTCGCCACCAGCACCGCCGCCATGTTCGCCACCCCGGCGCCTCCCTTGATGACGCCCTTGTCCACCACCGCCAGCTCGGGGTTGGAGAGCACCAGGGTGATGGCCCCGAAGCCGATGATGAAGATGAGGATGTAGAAGTAGCCGATCCACGTGGTGGCCCAGAAGACGCTCTTCCGCGCCTGCTTGGCGTCGGGCACGGTGAAGAAGCGCATCAAGATGTGCGGGAGCCCCGCGGTGCCGAACATCAGCGCCATGCCGAACGAGATCGCAGAGATGGGGTCCTTCACGAAGCCGCCGGGGTTCATGATGCTGCGGCCGATGATCGCCGCCTCCTCGGGTGTCTTGCCCCCCGCGAGCGCCACCGCCTTCTTCACCTCGACGCCCCGCGCGAACAGCGCCTCCGGGCTGAAGCCGAACTGCGCGAGCACCATGATGGCCATGAAGGTCACCCCGGCGAGCAGCAGGCAGGCCTTGATGATCTGCACCCAGGTGGTGGCCGTCATGCCGCCGAAGAGCACGTAGACCATCATCAAGGTGCCCACGAGCACCACGGCGATCCAGTAGTCGAGGCCGAAGAGCAGCTTGATCAACTGCCCGGCGCCCACCATCTGGGCGATCAAATAGAACGCCACCACCACCAACGTGCCCGACGCGGCGAACGCGCGAATGGGGCCCTGCTGAAAGCGGTACCCGGCCACGTCGGCGAAGGTGAACTTGCCGAGGTTGCGCAGGCGCTCGGCCATCAAGAAGGTGATCACCGGCCAGCCCACCAGGAACCCGATGGAATAGATGAGGCCGTCGTAGCCGTTGGCCATGACCGCGGCCGAGATGCCGAGGAACGACGCGGCCGACATGTAGTCGCCCGCGATGGCCAGCCCGTTCTGGAAGCCGGTGATGCCGCCGCCCGCCGTGTAGAAGTCAGCCGCCGATTTGGTGCGGCCCGCGGCCCACTTGGTGATCCACAACGTCGCCGCGACGAAGACACCGAACATGGTGATCGCCACCCAGTTCGTCGGCTGCTTCTCGACCTGGCCCAGGTCGGCGCCCGCTGCCTGCGCGAGCCCCGACACCAGCACCGCCGCGCCGCCTGCGAGCCGCCTCATGGTGCCTCCTCCTTGAGGATCTGCTCGGTGAGGGCGTCGAACTCGGTGTTCGCGCGGCGTACGTAGAGGCCGGTGATGGCGATGGTGAAGAGAATGATGCCCAGGCCGATGGGCACGCCGAGGGTCGTCACGCCGTCGCCGATCGGCCGCGAGAGGAACGGCTTGTTGAAGGCGATGAGCGAGATGTACCCGTAATAGACGAACAGCATCGCGGCGCTGAGCAGCCAGCCGAACCGGGTGCGCTTCCTCCGCAGCGCCTGGTACTTCGGGTTCGCGCGGATTCGAGTCGTCACGTCGTCGGCCATGGGTGCCCCCTCGAGGCGCGACCGGCCCTCGCCAAAAGCGTAGGGCTCGGCTCGACGCGCAGCAATGCCACCCGGGCGCGACGGAAGTCGACCTGCGTCAGGGACAGACGGACTTACGTACCGGGAGCTGCGTGCGCTGGTGGTGGCGCAGCTCCGCCCCGGTGCTCGTCGCGGTGACGTTGAGCGTGTGCAGCGCGGTGCCGTCGGGCCGGGCGAAGAACGTCAGCCCTTCCTGCTCGCCGGTGGTGTTGATCGAGAACAGCCGCAGCACCGTGCCCGTCTCGAGGTCGACCTTGAAGAGCGACTTCGTGGCGTCGTCGCTGGCGAGGTAGATCGACCCTTCGAACACCTTGCCGCCCTGGATGCGGCCGATCCCCAGCCCGGCCGGCGCGTGGAGCGGCAGGCTCCCGACGAGCGTCACCGTGGAGAGCGTGAAGAGGTTGAGCTGCGTGGTGGGGTCCCACTCCGCGAAGATGAGCTGCGCGGCGGGGCCGTTGACCGCCACCCACGGCACGCCCTTGGTCTGCAGCGCGTAGGGAATGGGGAACACCGTGCCCGCGGTGAGGCTCTGCGGGTCGAAGCGCACCAGCTTCGGGTTGAGGTACGCCGAGCCGTCCTCGATGGGCGCGTAGAGGGTGCCGTTGAACACGTCGATGTCACCGATGTGTTTGCTCCCGGCGAGCGCCAGCGCCGGGGGAATCGCGAAGTTGTTCACCTGCTGCTGCGCGAAGCTCTGGCTGGTGCGCTCGAGGCTCAGCGTGCCGCTGAAGAACCAGCTCGTGCCGTCGCTCGCCACGCCCTGGCCGCGGGTCAGCGCGGTGGTGCCGGCGAAGGTGTCCACGCCACGCTCGGTCCACACCTCGAAGTTCACCTGGCGGATGAAGCGGTCGACCGCGTCATCGACGGTGAGCGGCGTGCGGCCGGGGATGAGCTGCATCACCACGGTGCGCACGTCAGCCAGCGAGAGGGTGCTCAGTGGCCGCGTCGGCGTGACCGCGGGGTAGCTCGGGAGCGCGGTGCCGTTGGACGGAAGGCCGTCGGCGTCGAGCGAGAGCAGCAACACGAGGGCCTTCTCGAGCTCCGCCGAGTGCGTGCACGTGCCCGGCGTCACCAGCTGCCACGGCGAGAGCATCGGCGCGCCTGCGAGCGGACGGAACGCCACGTCGCCCACCACGAAGGTGAGCTGCTCGCCCGCGACGTACGAGAACGCGCCCGTCGCGTCGGTGATGCCGGTGCGCAGCGCGCTCGTGTAGCGCACGCCCCCGAAGCCACCGGGGAGCGCCCCTTCACCGCCGACCAGGACCCCGCGCAGCGTCGGGCCGGCGTCGGGTGCGCCGGCGTCGAGCGGCCCCGCGTCCACCGGGCCTGCGTCTGCGGGCGCGCCTGCGTCGGCGATTCCGGCATCGGGCGTCCCTGCATCCGGCACGAGCGCACCGGCGTCGTTGCGCCCGGCATCCAGCGAGGTGCCCGCATCGACCGGCACCGCGGCGTCGGCCTGGAGGTTCGTTCCCGCGTCGTCTTCCGGAAGAACGGCCGCCGGACCACAGGCGGTCACCGTCAGCACCAGCAGGCTCGTCAGGGCTCGCGACATGCGGCGCCTTTAGCGCGAAGGGCGCTGGATCGATGAAGACGCAATGATGACGGTGGGTTGGCGGGGTGGCTGCCAGGACTTGTCGGACCCCGTGGGTACTGTGTCCCCATGAGCACGAATCCTCCTGATCGCTGGAACTCCTGGATGGGCCGGGCCCGCACCTGCTTCCGCGCCGCCACGGCGATCGACACCAGCACCTTGGCCGTCATCGCGACGGTGCGCGAGCTGGAAACGGTGAGCGACGCGCAGGACGTGGTGCAGGCGCTTCGCCAGGCCGAGGCCGCGCTGGTGCGGGCGCGTGACGCCGTGCAGGCCGCGCTGCAGGCCCGCAAGCTCACCCCCGAAAACCGCGAAGCGAGCTACGGCTTCGCCAGCTGAGCGTCGCGGGGGGAACGGTCGCCCCGCACTCTCACCTCGTGGTTCGTCGCCGTGTGCAGCGCCGAGCGGGAGTCTCCCGTCGATCTGCAAGGGTTGAAGGCTCGCCACCGGGTGGACGATCCGCGCACGAAGAGAGCCGCGGCGCTTGCGGAGTGGCACTCAGCGCTTTGCGTCGCGTGACCGAGAAGGAGGCGTGGCTCGGACGGGGGACCGCGATGTTGATGTTCTCGAGGCGGAGCGCCGGCGCCGTTGCCGAGTGCGACAGGGAGCGCACCGTGCGGGGCCCTGCCTGCACTGAGCGAGGCAGTCGCGGGAAGGCTCACCCCATGCCCCGAGCGACCGAGCCTCTCGACTCCGAGCGCGAGGGACCCTAGCTGGGACGCCGGGGGGGCGGGGGTCTCCGGACGCATCAACTTTGTTGACGGGCAACGAGTCGGACGGCCGTGCGACCCCTCCTCCGTGTCAACAAAGTTGATGCGTCCGGAGACCTGCGCCCGTCGGCGAGCGCCCTGGTGAAGAAACGCGCGTGGTGAGGGGCCAGCGCGAGGCGAGCACCGACGTGCGTCCCTTCGCCGGCCGCGCACCGCCTGTGCCGCAGTTCCTGGTCGCATGGCGCTCACTCCGCATCCCGCGCTCCCCTGGAGGTGCGGCTGGTGAAGGCGGTGTGGACCTGGCAACGCCGCGAGGCTCGGCGCTTCAACAGAAATGCCATGTGCCCCAGTCGGCCCGCCACAACCGTGGGGAGTGGACGGCTCGCCCGGTTGCCGCCTAAGGCGCGTCGATGCTCAAGCTGTCTTCGGGGGCCCTGCTGGCGGCGCTGCTGGTAGGCGTTGGTTGCACGCCATTCGAGTTGCCGGAAAAGTTCACTGAGCCGCGGGTGCTGGCTGATGGCGGCACCGAAGACCTCGACGCGGGCGTCTTCGCGACCGACTTCTCGTCGTGCCCGACGTTCGCCACGCCACCGCAGACCTCAGATGGGGGGCTGCCTTCGACGCCCTTCATGTTGAAGCTCGACCTGCAGACCAGCATCGGGCTGGTCGACGTCTTCTCGTCGATGCCGGTCGGTTGTGCGTTGCCCGCGACGGTGACCGCCACCTCGGTGGGTGGCACCACGCCGGTCATGCCGCAGCCCGTCATGACGTGGACCACCGACGATGCAGGCGTGCTGTCCGTCACCGAGCTGGGCGCGGTGACGGGTCTTTCAGAAGGCGTCGGGACTCTCAACGTCGCGGCGATGGGGCAGACCACCAGTCGCACCGTGTGGGTCGGTGGTGATGCGGTGCTCTCCATTGCCCCGATGATGGGCTACGGCGGCTTCCCCGAGTCGCTGCACGCCACGGCGACCGCGGGCCTGGTGAGGGGTGCTCCGCTGAATTCGGTGACCGCCTTGTTCGCCATGCGCAAAGGCGTGGGGCTCGAGGCGGTCGAGCGCGCGCTCTTCATGCAGGCCGTGTCGGTCGAAGTGGTGGAAGGCGGCAGCATCGCCATGCGGCTGACGTACCGCGAGTTCGGCGAGCGCTTGCCCGGTCGCGTGCGCGACTTCTCGGCGACCGTGCCCGTGCTGGTCGAGCAGTATTCCGCAGGGCGCACGCGCCTGGTGTTCACCGACGCAGTGCTGCGCGGCAACACCGGCGCCGCGACGTTTTCAGGTCACCTGGCGTTCGCCAACCCGTGAGGCCCTCTCTCTTGAGGTCGAGCCTGCTGCTGCTGACCTTCTCGCTCACGGCCTTCGCGCAAGACGCAGCGCCCGAGCCCTCGCCGGTCGTCTCGCCTGCGCCGGTGCCTGACGTGGTGAAGCCCGACGCGCCGACGGCGCCGAAGCTCGAGCCGCTGGCTGTCGCGGTACCAGCGCCCAAGCCCTTCGTCACCAGCGCCTTCGGGTACGGCGCGAAGCGCGCTTGGTTCAACGGCACGCGGCTGCTCGGCGCCGGTCTCTACTACCAAGGTGGCTACGTGTACGGCATGGGCGGCACGCTGCGCGCTGACGGCGTGGCGCCATTTCAGATGAGCGGGGTTCGCATCGTCGAGCGGCACGGCTTCATCTCGACCATTCTCATGAAGGCGGTGACGTCGCTCTTCGCCGCGCTGGGCATGATGGGCTCGGCGCTGGCCAACAGCAGCACGATGTACGGGGGCTACTACACCGATGGCGGTCGTACCTTCGTGGTCACCGACACGTACATCGTGACCACCGCTGACCAACGCGCGGCGTTCGCGGCGGACTCGGTGGCCCTGGCGGGGATGGTCGAGTCCGTCGGGGCGGGCCAGGTCGAGTCGACTGACGACTTCGGCACCGGCCTGTGGGCCGACTTCACCGTCTACGATCCCCGCCTCGCGCTCTTCAACAAGACCGCACCGGGTGGCACGGGCTACGAGCTCACCTTCGGCGGTGACTTCAAGCTGGGCTCGTTGTTCTCGTTGCCGGTGGTGCTCGACGTCGGCCTCGCGATGGGGGCCATTCGCGCCCCGCGCGTTGATGGCTCGCCGCTCAAGACCTACCTCTACGACTGCTTCGGGGTGGTGGGCCGCCTGCACGTGCCGCTCTCGCGCTTCGTCACCGCCTCGGTCGAATGGATTCTGAACTTCTACGCGCTGGGCTACCTGACCGCGCCTGAAGAGCTCGCGGCCAAGGGCACCGTGGTGTCGATGCCGCTGAAGGCCAACCTCGAGCTGCACCTCACCGACCGCTTCTTCGCGCGGGGCTCGGTGATTCTGGGCGGCTTCGGCTTCACCGACGGCAAGCTCGGCTTCGGCGCTGACGTCGGGGTGCGCCTGTGAGAGCCGCGCTGCTGACGGTTCTTCTCGCGTGCGGGCTCGCTCGCGCAGACGAGAACTCGACGTTGCTGCGCAACCGCTACGGCGATCGCATGGTCGCGATCTATGGCGTCGGCGATCTGCTCTACGGCTCTGACGCCACGCTGCTGACGGGCGCGCACCCCTACCGCCGCTTCGGTGGCGCGGTGGGCGTCGGTTTCGGCACCGAGATGGTGCTCACCAGCTTCGGTGCGCTCGCGGGTGTCGAGGCTGAGGCTGAGCTCGGCGCGTCGAGCGGCAATCAACACAGCGATGGCGTGACGCGCTTCAACGAGACCAGCCCGCGAGAAGAAGACCTGCCACCCATCGGGTTGTCGCTGAAGCTCGGTGGACGGGTGAAGATCTCGCCGCTGTGGTTTCACTTCTCAGACGAGGTGGGGCTGCGCCTGGGGCTGATGGCCGGCCTCGCGGTCGACTGGTTCGGGGTCGAGGCGTTCGACCAGGTCGGCTCGTATAACGTGGGCGCCCAGTTCGTGTTTCAGGCGCCGTCGTTCAGCCTGACCGCGTCGGGCATCTTCACGCCGCCGCAAGGCAACGACTGGGAACTCTCGCGGCTCAATGCCTCGCTGACCCTGGCGCTGGGCCGGTTCATCATCGGCGGGCGCACGGCGCTCACCAACGCGCGCTTCCGTGAGGCGACGTCGAAGCGGCCCGTCGGTCTGGTCGCCGAGCAGTCGTTCTCGGCGGTCATCGGCGTGTCGATCGACTGACCGCGGCTGGTTCGCCGTACGTGCGCTTCATCACCTACAAGGTGCCGTTCGACTTCCGACCTATCGCTGGCCGTGCGCGCGTACCGGCGGATGGGCCAGCGCGCGCGCGCAGCTGTCGAAGCGCGTCGATCGCAACGCCGATGACCGCCAGAAGCGTGAGCCCAAGAAGCAGTCCGAGCGCGTCCTCGAGATAGGTTGTGAACCGACGGACGAGGTCGTCGAGGAACATGCCGACGAACGAGAGTACGCCCGCCGTGACGACGAGGGCTGCCGCCGCGCCGAGGGCGCGCACGGAAGCGGAGGCGGCAGTTACTGGCTGATGTCGGGCGGGAGTGTCGTCTTCGTTGGCCGTCTTCTCGAGGGCCGCCACGATCTCGGGCCTGAGCTCGACCAGCGCTCCGAACAACATTGCAACGACCCACAACCCGGTGACCGCCCACTTCCATGCGAGGAAACACGCCATCGCGCCGAGACGCTCCTGGCTCCAGCTCGTGGCGAAGCGCACAGGCGCCCGAGGATCGGCGCGGACCTCCGCCGGTGCCGTCGTATCGAGGGAGCGAAGGAGTGTGGCGAACGTCGCTCGCGTGTGGATGCTCCTCCCGTCAACCTCATACGTTGCCTCGAACACGTAGTGGTAGGTGCGGAAGAAGAACGCCGCGCCCTCGCCGTGCTCTCGGTCCTCCTCGACGTCGAGACTCTGGACACGAACGGCGACGCCATCGTTCCAGATCCGTCGTTGCTCGCGGAGCACCGCGAAGTCACCCCACTGCCACCACGCGCCGCACACAAGCCCGATCGCGGCGAGCACGAACCACGCGACGACGTTGCGGGAGTTCACTTGCTTGGGTGCTTCGGGCCCCGCGTCGGACGGGAGGTCACGTTCTTGCGCCGAGGCAGGGGACGACATCGTGGGGACATCAGCGTACACGCTCGCGCTTGGACCTCCAGCGCTGGAACAAGCAAAAGGTCGCGTTGCACTTCGACAGTTACCTTCATCACGCTGCCCGAAAGAACCCGCCGCCACCCGGGCCGAAGTCACTTGTCGGACCCCGTCTGCATACTGTCCCCATGCGAAACGAACGATGGACTGCCCACACCTGCTTCCGCGCTGCCTCGGCCCTCGAAGCGACGACCAAGGCGCTCCTCGACTCGGCCCGTGAGCTCGAGGGCTCGACGGACGATGCGGGGCGCGAGGCGGCGGCGGCGTTGAAGGCCGCGCAGACCCAACTCCTCGAGGCGCGCAAGGCGTTACAGGCCGCGGGCACGGCGCGTTCGCCGCTGCAGTTCGTCAATCGCTGATCAGTCCGCCCGCTCGTGCGCTAGGAGGCGGGCATGAAGGAAAAGCACATCCGCATCCGCATCGAGCAGTGCCTCGTGCTCGCGAGGGCGTCGAACTGTCCGCGCCGCAAATTCGGCGCGCTGCTGCTCGACCCCGAGCGCAACGTGGTCTTGATGGACGGGTACAACGGCGGCCCGCGCGGCGGCGGCGAGCTCTGCGGCGGCACCACCTGCGTGCGCGACGAACTCAAGGTGCCCTCCGGCACGCGCCTCGAGCTCGGCTGCCACCACGCAGAGATGAACGTCATCTGCAACTGCGCCGCCTCGGGCGTCGCCACCAAGGGCGCCTGGCTGGTCGTCACCGGCGAGCCCTGCCTGATGTGCGCCAAGCTGCTGCACCACGCGGGGCTCACCCGCATCATCGTCGTCGGCGGCGGCTACGCGGGTGAGAACGGCCTCGAGTACCTGCGCGCGCACGGCCTCACCGTGCAGACCGTCGAGGGCCCGCAAGACCCGCGCCTGGCCACCGTCGCCGGCGATTGATCCACCCCCGGCCCGTTCCGCTCAGAAGAGGTACGCGTACTTCACCGTCAACAGCGAGCCGGCATCGGTGACGGCGCGAAGGACGGGAGGCCCGACGCCTCCGCGGCTTTCGTCAGGCCGTCCACTCCAGCCGCATGGTGAAGCCTTCCGCGTCTTGCGAGACAAGCGTCACCCGCGGGGACTTCGCGCCCACGTGCTCGAGCACTGCCTCCACCACGCCGATGTCGTACTCCGGCAGGGTGTGCTTCTCGTTCAAGTAGAAGTCGAAGGACGTCGGGCCGACGCGGTTGAGCGCCACCTTGGTGTAGTTGTTGGTGTTGGCGTAGGTGCGCGCCGCCCGCTCGACCGAGCGCACCGGCCCCACCAGCCGCAGGAAGCCGAACGCCGCGCGCCCGATGAGCGTCTCCGCGAAGCCGGCGATCGTCGAGCGCCCCAGCTTCCAGTACGCGGCGGGCTTCCCGTCTTCGGGGTAGAGGTGCTTCGCCAGCAGCTCCACCGCCGCGGCCCAGGTCTCGATCGGGTACCCGGCCTGGAAGGGCTTCTCGAGGTTGACGCCGAGGGCCTTGAGCTCGGCGCCGATCACCGGCGTCACGTGCGCGCGGAGGTCACGCGAGAAGAGGGACTCGAAGCCCGACGAAAATACGACCCGCTGCAGTTCACTCATCGCGGGCCACCCTAGCGAGGACGCCGGCCGGTTTGAGGACGATCTCGTTCCGCTGCTGGCGCACCGCGATCGGCATCACCGGCAATGGCCGCGCGCTGGAGACCGAGCCCTTCCTCGTGCTGCCCGGCGTGGCCG
Source organism: Myxococcales bacterium (assembly GCA_038248085.1). Classification (GTDB taxonomy): domain Bacteria; phylum Myxococcota; class Myxococcia; order Myxococcales; family Myxococcaceae; genus Archangium_A. Next base: position 10,153 of record JBBRUE010000124.1, read on the forward strand.
ACGCGATCCGCGTCACCCAGCCGTTCAAGCTGGTGAGCCGGGAGGTGAAGGAGGAGGACACCGTCGTGCGCGTCGGCGAGGTGTTGATCGGCGGCGGTCACGTCGCGGTCATCGCCGGTCCCTGCGCGGTGGAGCCCCGCGAGCAGATCCTCTCAGCGGCGCGCGCCGTGAAGGCCAGCGGCGCCACGCTGCTGCGCGGAGGAGCAAGGCCTCGTGCTGCTCGCCGAGGCGCGCGCAGAGACCGGCCTGCCCATCGTCACCGAGGTGAAGGACACCGAGCGACTCAACCTCGTCGCGGAGTACGCCGACGTGCTGCAGATCGGCGCGCGCAACATGCAGAACTTCTCGCTGCTCGAGCGCGTGGGGGAGCTGCGCAAGCCGGTGCTGCTCAAGCGTGGCCCCAGCGCGACGGTCAAGGAGCTGTTGATGGCCGCCGAGTACATCGTCGCGCGCGGCAACCACCAGGTGATGCTCTGCGAGCGCGGCATCCGCACCTTCGAGACGAGCTCGCGCAACACGCTCGACCTCAACGCGGTGCCGATCCTCAAGATGCTCACGCACCTCCCGGTGCTGGTCGACCCGTCGCACGGCATCGGCATTCGCGCGCACGTGCCGGCGATGGCGCGCGCGGGCATCGCCGCGGGCGCAGACGGGCTGATCGTCGAGGTGCACCCCGACCCGGATCACGCGATGTCCGACGGGCCGCAGTCGCTCACCTTCCCGCAATTCGAGCGGCTGATGCGCCAGGTCCGCGGGCTCAGCGAAGTGCTCAAGGCCCCGTGAGCCAGCGATCGCGGTTCGAGCCCTCGCGGCGCTCGCCACGCCCGAGGCCCACCTGCGCGTTTGCCGCGGTCGACCTCACAGCCGCTCGGAGGTCCAGAACAGCGCGATGCCGAGGATGAGCGCCGAGCCCAGCGGCAACACCACCTGCCGGTAGACGGGCCGCCCGCGCAGTACCCACGCCAGCGGGACGAAGACCGCGACGATCGCCAGTTGGCCCGCCTCGACGCCGACGTTGAAGCCGAACACCGACAGCCACAATGAAGGTCCGCCGGCGCCGAGGTCCTGGATCGCCGAGACGAAGCCGAAGCCGTGCATCAGCCCCAGTGAGAAGGCGAGCGACCACCGCGTGTCCGGCACGAAGGGCACCAGGTTGTTGAAGGCGGCGAGGCCGACCGAGAGGGCGATGGCCACCTCCACCCAGTGCGCGTTCGGCGTCACCACGTCGAAGGCCGCCAGCCCCAGCGTCAACGAGTGCGCCAGCGTGAAGGCCGTCACCACCTTCGTCACGTCGAGCAGCGTCGGCCGGAAGGCGTCGCGCGGCGCCCACGTGCGGCCGTCGCGGCGCAGCACCGAGGGCAACAGCAGCGCGAAGAGGAAGCACAGGTGATCCCACCCGATGGAGATGTGGTGCACCCCTTCTCGAA
>JBBRUE010000125.1:0-11567 GCA_038248085.1 Myxococcales bacterium
GCCACCGGTCGCGCCGCCGCCCGTGCCGCCGCCCGTGCCGCCGCCCGTGCCGCCGCCCGTGCCGCCGCCGCCCGCGCCACCGGTGCTCCCGCCTCCATCCTCGGTCGGTGCGCCCGCCGCGCAGCGGTGGTCCACAAGGCTGCAGTGCTGCTGGTCAGGGCAGTTGGCGTCACTCTCGCAAGGAGCGCCGGTCACCGAGGGAACACACGCCGCCAGAGTCAACACCGCGCCGGTCACCAGAAAGCGTTTCATGTGCGCACCCCCGACTGTGAAGACGGCCCCGCGAGGCCTTCCACCCTACCGCGGGCTCAGGGTGTTTCGGTCGCCCCGTGGCACTTCTTGTACTTCTTGCCGCTGCCGCAGGGGCACGGGTCGTTGCGGCCCACCTTCGGGCCCTCGCGGACGATGGTCTTCTGGTCTGCGGCGACCGGCTCCACCTTGCCCTCCTCGGTGGCGCGGCCCTCGACGGCCTGCTTCACGCGCTGCTCCATCACGCGCTTGAGGCGCTCGGCGTCTTCGTTCGCGTCGCGCGGCTGGGCGCGCATGATCTGCGAGACGAAGGTGCTCTTGATGGTGGCGAGCATGCGGATGAAGCCCGAGTACCCTTCCTTCTTGTACTCGACCTTCGGGTCCTTCTGGCCGTAGCCGCGCAGGCCGATGCCCTGGCGCAGGTGGTCCATCGCCAGGAGGTGGTCCTTCCACAGCTGGTCGATCGTCGCCAGGTAGCGCAGCTGGCAGAAGCGGTACCAGTCGTCGCCGTACTCCTTCTCGCGATCGACGAAGAGCTTCTCGGTGCGCTGGTAGATCTGCTCCTGCAACCCCTCGGGCGTGCCGTCGGGCTGGAAGGTCATGTCCTGGTTGAAGATGGCCTTCACCTCGGCGGTCAGCGCGGTGAGGTTCCAGGTGGTGGGGTTCTTCGACGGCGCGTAGGTGTCGGTGAGCGAGACGATGGCGTCTTCCACCGCGTCGAGCACCAGCTCGCGGAAGTCCTTCCACGAGACCATCTTCTCGCTGCGCGACTTCACCCGGGTCTTCTTGTCTTCGGTGAACTCCACCAGCGGCACGCCGGCGCCGGCCGCGAGCACCTGGCGGCGCAGGCCGTAGATGGTGCGCCGCTGCTGGTTCATCACGTCGTCGTACTCGAGCAGGTTCTTGCGGATGTCGAAGTTGTGGCCCTCGACCCGCTTCTGCGCGTTCTCGATGGCGCGCGAGAGGAGCGAGTGTTCGATGACCTCGTCCTCCTTCATGCCCATCGTTTCCATCAGCGTGGTGATGCGATCGCCGCCGAAGATGCGCATCAGGTCGTCTTCGAGCGAGAGGTAGAACCGGCTGCCACCGGGGTCACCCTGTCGGCCCGCGCGGCCGCGGAGCTGGTTGTCGATGCGCCGCGACTCGTGCCGCTCGGTGCCGAGAATGAACAGGCCGCCGAGGCTGCGCACCTGCTCGCGTTCGGCTTCGCACTGCGCCTTGAACTTCTTGTACGCCGCGTCGTAGGTCGCGTCCCACTGCGCCTTCGCCGCCACGAACGCCTGCTTCACCGGCGCGTCGACGGTGGCGTCCCCGGTGAGGTCCGGCTCCTGCGGCGCGGGGCCCACTTCGCCCTTGGCCAGGTTCTCGGGGTTGCCGCCGAGCAGAATGTCGGTGCCGCGACCGGCCATGTTGGTGGAGATGGTGACCGCGCCCTTGCGGCCCGCCTGCGCGATGATGTCGGCTTCGCGCGCGTGGTTCTTCGCGTTGAGCACCTCGTGCGGCACGCCGGCCGCCTTGAGGAACTTCGAGAAGACCTCCGACTTGTTGATCGACACCGTGCCCACCAGCACCGGCTGGCCGGCGGCGTGGATGGTCTTGAGCTCTTCCGCGGCGGCCTCGAACTTCGCCTTCTCGGTCTTGTAGACGAGATCTTCGACGTCCTTGCGGATCATCGCCTTGTTCGTCGGCACCACGCGGACGTCGAGGTTGTAGATCTTCGCGAACTCCTCGGCCTCGGTGTCGGCGGTGCCGGTCATGCCCGCGAGCTTCGAGTACATGCGGAAGTAGTTCTGGAACGAGATGGTCGCCAGCGTCTGGTTCTCGTTCTCGACGGTGACGCCTTCCTTGGCCTCGATCGCCTGGTGCAGACCATCGCTCCAGCGGCGGCCCGGCATGATGCGGCCGGTGAACTCGTCGACGATGAGGACCTCGCCCTCTTTGACCACGTAGTCGCGGTCGCGCTTGTAGATGGTGTGCGCGCGCAGGGCCTGCTCGACGTGGTGCAGCGTCTCGAGCTCCTCGGGGGCGTAGAGGTTGCCGATCTTCAGGCGCTGCTGGAGCTTCTCGATGCCCGCGTCGGTGAGCATCACCGACTTCGACTTCTCGTCGAGCTGGTAGTCCTGCTCGGGCACCAGGCCGTAGATCACCTGGTCGACCTTGCCGTACAGCTCGGTGCTGTCTTCGGTGGGGCCGGAGATGATCAGCGGCGTGCGCGCCTCGTCGATGAGGATCGAGTCGGTCTCGTCGACGATCGCGAAGTTGAGCTCGCGCTGCACGTAGTCCTGCAGGCGGAACTTCATGTTGTCGCGCAGGTAGTCGAAGCCGAACTCGTTGTTCTGCCCGTAGGTGATGTCCGCGCGGTACGCGTCCTGCCGCTGCTGGTCGGACAGATCGTGGAGCACGCAGCCGGTGGTCATGCCCATGAACTTGTAGACGCGCCCCATCCACTCCGCGTCGCGGCGGGCGAGGTAGTCGTTGACGGTGACGAGGTGCACCCCGCGCCCGGAGAGCGCGTTCAAGTACACCGGCAACGTCGCGGTGAGCGTCTTGCCTTCGCCGGTGCGCATCTCGGCGATGCACCCCTGGTGGAGGAACATGCCGCCGATGAGCTGCACGTCGTAGTGGCGCTGCCCGAGCACGCGGCGGCTCGCTTCGCGGGTGAGCGCGAAGGCCTCGTACATGACGTCGTCGAGCGACTTGCCGTTGGCGACCTCCTGCTTGAGCCGGGTCGTGGCGAGCGCGAAGTCTTCGTCCTTCAGGGCACGCGTCTTCGTCTCGAGCTCGTTGATGCGCGCCACGCGGGGCAGCGCCTTCTTGAGCTCGCGATCGTTCTTGGTGCCGATGATCTTCTTGAGAACCCACTCGATCATGCGTGCCTTCTTTCGGAAACCCGGGCCGATTGCCACAGCAGAATTCAGCGGGTGGCGCAGGGTAAGCACCCGATTCGACGGTGCAATCGCTGCCGCTCAATCAGTCAGGTGCTCGCGCGCCGACGACACCCGAGTCCCGTGGTCGGGCCCGCCGGCCATTTCGCCGATCCCCCCGCGCCCGGGCGTGGTACCGGTCGACGCATGAAGAAGGGCAACCAGCGGGTACGCAAGGAGCGCGACACGTGGCACGTCTCGCCGGAGCAGAAGCGCGCTCCGCCCCCGAAGGTCGAGCCGCCCAAGCGCGTCAAGGTGCCCGCGATGCCCGCGGTGACGCTCGTGCCCGAGCCCGGGAGCTGGCTGTGGACCTGCCGCGCCGGCTTCGAAGCCCAGCTCTGGGAAGAGCTCGCGTGGGGCAAGAAGAACCCCCTGCTGCTTGGCCCGGCGCTGGTGGCCTCCGACCCGTTCACCGGTGAGAACCCGCTGCCCCAGCCGCCGACCTTCGCGCGCATGGGCTTCTTGATCAGCGACGTGGTGCGCACGCCGCTCGACGCCGCCGGCGCGCTGCCCGATGAGCCCACCCGGGTGCAGGTCTGGGTCCCCGACACCGACGTCGCCAACGCGCGCGCCGGCGAGGCGACCGCGTGGCTCGACACCATCGCCGCCATCCGCGCCGAAGAGGGCCTGGTCGACCCCGAGACGCCGTGGAAGGCCAGCGAGGCCGGCGCGTGGCTCGGGCAGGTCTGCCTCATCGGCCCCGGCGTGGCGGTCGTCGGCCGCGTGCTCGCCCGTGAGGCGATCTCGCTGAGCGCCGGCGGCCGGGCCCGCATGAAGCGCACCAGCGAGGCCCCCTCGCGCGCCGCGATGAAGCTCGACGAGGCCCTCGACTGGTACGGCGTCTCGCCCGGCCGCGGCGATCTGTGCGTCGATCTCGGCAGCGCCCCCGGGGGGTGGACCCGCCGGCTCCTCGAGCGCGGCGCCCGCGTGTGGAGCGTCGACCCCGCGAACCTCGACCCCGACGTGCTCAAGCTCCCGCGGGTGAAGCACTTTCACGAGAGCGCCTTCGACTTCACGCCCGACGAGCCGGTCGACTGGCTCTTCTGCGACATGGCCTGGCGGCCGCTCGAGGTGGCGCAGCTGCTCGGCAAGTGGGCGCGCAAGGACTACGCCGCGCAGCTGGTGGCGAACATCAAGCTGCCGATGAAGGACAAGCTCCCCACGCTCTTCCGGGTTCGCCACACGCTGGTGGAGAGCGGCTGGAAGCAGGTGCGGATGCGCCAGCTGTACCACGACCGCGACGAGATCACGGTCACCGCCCGGCGCGTCTGACCCGTCGGTTGGGCGAGACATGGCTGTGGCCCGTGGTATGGGCCACTCCGGCCGGCCCATGATCAGGAACCTCTCCGAGCTGTATCAATACCGGGCGCTCCTCATCGCCCTCTCGGTGCGCGAGCTGAAGGCGCGGTACCGCGCGTCGGTGCTCGGCTTCTTGTGGACGTTCCTCAACCCGACGCTGAACATGGCCGTCTACGTGCTGGTCTTCGGCATGCTGATGCGCAGCGGCGTGAAGAACTACGCCTACTACCTGTTCAGCGGCCTGCTCCCGTGGATCTTCTTTTCCAGCTCGGTGATGAGCGGCACCACCTCGATCAGCGATCGCCGCGACCTGCTCACCAAGGTGCGCTTCCCCGCGCAGGTGCTGCCGGCCACGGTGGTGCTCACCAACCTCATCAACTTCCTGCTCTCGCTGCCGCTGCTCATTGGCCTGGGCCTGTTCTTCGGGGTGATGCCCACCTGGAACATCGTGTTCCTCGTGCCGGTGCTGGTGGTGCAGACCTTCTTCACGCTCGCGCTGACGTACCTCTTCGCGGCGCTCAACGTGGCCTTCCGCGACCTGCAGCACATCATCGCCAACCTCGTGCAGATGGCCTTCTTCCTCACGCCCGTGCTGTGGGACCTCAAGTCGGTGCCCGCCATCGGCAGCCTGACCCAGGCGGAGTCGCAGCAGATGCTGCTCACCTTCAACCCCATGGCCTCGGTGATCTCCGCCTGGCGCGACATCTTCGTCGAGCAGCGCGCGCCCAGCTGGCAGCCGCTGGGCACGGTGGCCGTCATCTCGCTGGTGGTGATGTGGATCTCCACCTCGGTCTTCGAGCGGCGGCGTGAAGAGTTCGCGGAGCTCGTGTGACGCCCAGCGACGCGATCGTCATCTCCAACGTCTTCAAGTCGTTCAAGAAGACGTCCCGCAAGAACGACCACACCACCGTCAAGTCGGAGCTGGTGCGGCTGCTCACCTTCAAGCGCCGCCTCGTCGAGCCCGCGACGCACATCGAGGCGCTCAAGGGCGTCGACCTGCGCATTCCCCGGGGCTCGACGGTGGGGGTGATCGGTCGCAACGGCTCGGGCAAGAGCACGCTGCTCAAGTTGATGACCGGCATCTACACGCCCACCAGCGGCACCATCGAGGTCGCCGGCCGCATCAGCGCGCTGCTCGAGCTGGGCGCCGGGTTCCACCCCGACTTCACCGGCCGCGAGAACATCCTCATCAACGGCATCATCCTCGGCATGAGCCGCAACGAGGTGAAGGCGCGCATTCCGGAGATCATCGAGTTCGCCGAGCTGGGCGACTTCATCGACGAGCCCGTGCGCACCTACTCCAGCGGCATGTTCATGCGCCTGGCCTTCGCCGTGGCGACCCACGTGGATCCCGAGTTGTTGATCGTCGACGAGATCCTCTCGGTCGGTGACGAGCACTTCGGTCGCAAGAGCCAGGCGAAGATGAATGAGTTCCGCCGCAGCGGGAAGACCATCGTCCTGGTCACCCACGACCTCGGCACCGTGCAGACCTGGTGCGACGCCGCCGCGTGGATCGACGGCGGCCGCATTCGCATGTACGGCCGCGCCGAAGACGTGGTGCGCGAGTACCGCCGCGCCGTGGCCGCCGCTGAGACCGAGGCCCAGAAGACCGGCCACTCCGCGCTCTCGCAGCCCGGGCTCGCCCTGCCGTCCACCGGGCCGGTCGCCGAAGAGCAGGTCGCGCTGGCCACCATCACCGCCGTTCGCCTGAAGGACGCGAAGGGCGCCACGCCCGCCGCCTTTCTCCCCGACGCGCCGCTCACCGTGGAGATCGACTGGGCGCTGCGGGAAAAGGCGAAGACGCGCTTCTCCCTCGACCTCCTCGCCGCCGACGGCCGCCTCGTGTTCAGCACCGCGTGGGACGGCGGGGCGCTCGAGGGCCGCGGCACCGCGAAGCTCGAGCTGACCCGGCTGGGGCTCGGCGGCGGGGTGTACGAGCTGCTCCTCTCTGCCTCGGGCGACGGCGAAGTGGTGAAGAACCCGACCCGGGTCGCCCTGCACGTCGCCCCGACCGAGGGCGTGGGTCTGCTTCGCCCTGAGCTGCGCTGGAGTCTCTGAAACATGAACCTCAAAGGTCAGTGGGTGTGGATCACCGGTGCGTCGTCGGGCCTCGGGCTCGAGCTGGCGAAGCAGCTGGCGAAGCAGGGAGCCCACCTCGTCATCACCGCCCGCCGCGCCGATCGCCTCGAGGCGCTGGCGAAGGAGCTGCGGCCCGGCGGCGTCGAGGTGCGGGTGTTGCCCGGTGACATGACCCGCAAGGACGACGTCGAGCGGCTGCTCACCGAGGTCAAGCAGCTGCCGCTCACGGTGGCGATCCTCAACGCCGGCGTCACGCACTTCGGCCACCACCACGAGCTCGACTGGGCCGACTTCGAGGCCATGCTGCAGACCAACGTCATCAGCACCTCGCGGCTGACCAGCGAGCTGGTGAAGCACTTCCAGCAGACCGGCGTCACCGCGCGCATCATGCTGGTGACCTCGCTGACCGGGCTGCTGCCGCTGCCGTTCCAGGCGGCGTACTCTGGCACCAAGGCCTACCTGTCGACCTTCGGCACCGCGCTGGCCCACGAGCTGCGCGGCTCGAAGATCACCATCACCGTCTTCGCCCCGGGTGGCATCGTCACCGAGCAGACCGCCGGCGCCCGCTTCAATGGCCTGCGCGCCTGGCTGGCCCCGGTCGACGCGGTGGCGCTGGAGGCCCTCGAGGCCCTGGCCGCCGGCCAGCCGCTCCACATGCAGGGCTTCCTCAACCGCGTCGGGTTCCTGCTGATGCGGCTGCTCCCGCGGAACCTGGCGATCGGCCTCGTCGCGCGCCAGTACCGCAAGGCCCTCGCGGCTTCCGCGGCGAACGAGGCGCCGAAGACGTGATGCCCGCCACGGGCAGTCCCGGCGCCCAGACCGTCGGCGACCTGCGCACCCTGGTGACCCGCCGGGCCGGGCTCCGGCGCCGCGTCGCGCTCCTCGCGGCCGACGAGGCGGTGAAGCTCGCCCTCGAGGGCAACGGCTGCACCGTGTTGCTCGACCCCCCCTCGCTCGAGGCCCTCACCGCCTTCGACCCCGAGGTGGTGGTGGCCTTCGACGGGCTGCTCGCCGACGGCGCCGAGGGCCTCCGCGCGCTCGCCACCGCGGCCCCGGGCGCGGAGCTGGTGCTCTCGTTCTCGAATGCCAGCGCCGCCTCGACGTTGATCCGCGCGCTGGTGGGCGTGACCCCCGGGCCCGGTTCCAGCGAGCGCGACGTGCGCACGTGGCTGCGCCTGGCCGGCTTCGTGGTGAAGTCGCGCGACGTGGTGGTGTCGCCGCACCTGCCCTCGGGCCTGGGCGCCGACACCGAGGCCGCGCTGCGCCAGCTGCTCGAGCAGTTCAACCCCGACGCCGGCGCCGATCGCCTGTTGCTGGTCGCCCGGCGCGGAGTCGAGGCCACGCCTCCGGAGCGCGAGCCCGGCCTCACCTCGGTGGTGCTCTCCGCCGGGGATGACGCGGCGGCGCTCGAGGGCACCATTCGTTCGGTGGCGGGGCAGCTCCAGGTGCCGCTCGAGCTGCTGATCGTCTCATCGCTGCCCGAGACGAGCCTCGACGAGCTGGCGAAGAGCGCGAAGGGCCGGGCAGGGCTGACGCTGGTGCTGGTCGGCGAGGCGCCGGCCGACCCGCTGGTGCGCACCAACTTCGGGCTCACCCTCGCGCGCGGCCGTTACGTGTGTTGCCTCGAGGCCGGGGAGCTGCTCGATCGCTCCCACCTCGCGACCCTCGTGAAGCGGCTGTCCGTGGGCACCGAGGCCTGGGCGCTCGGCGCCCCGCCGATCGACCTCGGCCCGCGCTTCGAGGTGCGCACGTGGTTGGAGGCGGGGGCCGTGCAGCGCGGCCGCTACGTCATCGATCGCGAGCGCATCGGCGCGTTCCCGTTGCAGTTCGCCGAGGGCCTCGAGCTGGGGGAGGCGATGTTCTTCTGCCGCCTCGCCGCGCTCTTCGCCCCGTCGTGGGTGCGCGACTTCTGCACCCTCGACTCGCCCCGGCAGGTGGCCTCGACCCCGGCGGCGTTGCTCGAGGCGATGCAGGGCCGGCCGCTGCGCACCATCGGCGCCCTCGAGACCCAGCTCCGCGAGCCGGAGGTGGTGCCGCTCGGCGCGCTGCTCGAAGAGCGGCTCACCACGCGCAACGAGCTCGCGGGTCGGTGGTTCGGCCAGGCCCGCGAGCTCGTCGCCCGCGTGCGCGACGCCGCCACGAAGGCGCGCGCCTCGGCGATAGATGATCTCGACCGCTGACGTCGGCGCGCCCTGTTGTCGGGTTGTTGTCGGGCGGCCCTGTGCCTGGCTGCGTGGTGGCATGGGCGGGGGACGATGATGGAGGCCGTGAGCGTCGCGGAGGACACCGAGGTGAGGGCGAAGCCGACGCCTGCACGAAGCCCGGCGAGGTGGGCGCGCTCGTGCGTCGCGAGGGTCTGTACTCGTCGCACCTGACCCGAGTGGCGGCGAGCGAGGGCGCTGGCGAGTTGGATGCGCTGACGCCGAAGAAACGCGGCAGGAAGGCGCTGTTTAGCAACCCGCTCGAGAAGCGGGTCCTCGAGCTCAAGCGCGCTCTGGCGAAGGTCCGAGCTGCGCACGAAGCGGGCTGAAGCAATGCTGGAGCTCCAAAAAAAAGTATCGGAGTTCAAAGGGGCTGCCGCGCGCGACGTACCCCGGTGCCGAAGCAGCTCTGGGTGGTGCTCGCGGCCGCGCCAGCGCGTCGGCAGACGAGTACTCGGCAGGACACCCACAACGGCCTGACCGAATTTTGGTGCGTGGCGTGAAGAAGGCGACCTGTGTCGTCCTTCTCACGGCGCTCGCCCACAACCTCGCCGCGCACGGCCAGCGCCTCGTCGACCTTCAGTGCTTCTTCTCTTTGGGGATGAGGTTGAGCGGCTGCAGGGGAAGAATCGTCGACGCGACCCACAGGCCGAGCAGCCCGAGCATCGCGATGAGCGCGAGCGTCGCCACCACGTCGATGCTCAGCCGCGCGATGCGGGACTTCGCCTGGCGCACCTCGATGACCTGCGCGCCCACCTGCAGCGAAAGGGAGTCGCCCGGGCCGAGGGTCAGGGTGAAGGCGTCGCCGCTCTCCTTCACCACCCCGCGCTCGACGAGCTGGCCCAGCGCGACCGGCCCAGCACCCTGGAGCGACCCGCTGCCCGCGACACCCGTCGAGAAGCGCACCTCGAGGCCCGTCTCCTGCCAGGTGAAGTGAAGCCGCGCGCCGTTGCCGATGACGAAGTCGTCTTCCTTGCGCTCGCCCAGCGAGAGCGTCTTGCGCCCGCGGCCGTCGATCACCTCGGCCTCGAGGCTGCGATCGCCCCAGCGCATGCGCACTACCCAGGCGTTCGCCGGTGCTGTGGTGGTCTTCATGGTCGCGTCGCCCCGGCCGTGCCTTGGCTCATCGCGCCGCCCGGCCTGCCGCGCCCCGCTCTCTTAACAGCTCAGGAGCGCGGCGCAGGCTGTTGCGCGCGACGCTCCTCGAGCTGCCGGGCGGTGACTGCCTCGAGCACCGAGTGCATCTGGTCCACCGGCGTCTCGGTGGTGACGTGCATGAACCCGGCGGTCGTCTGCGAGGCGGCGCCGAACTCCGAGGCGAGGTTGTACCCGAGGTAGTTGCACAGGTACGCGCTGCGGTCGGGCTCGTAGGCCGCGTCGCTCTTGCTGGTGCCCACCACCCGGTGGTCCCCGTATGACTCCAGCGCGTGGTCGATGACGCCGACGGGGAGATCGGTCTTCAGCTCCTGGGGCCCTCCGGTGCGCACGTCGCGCTCCGCCATCGGCCGGTCGTTGCCGTCGTTGGCCGCGCCGAGGTGGTTCTCGGGCCGCTCCTCGACCTGCGCCTTCCACCCGCTGACGCCCATCGAGAGGATCACGTCGGGCGGTGACTTGCGCATCTCGGCGACGAACGCGTCGACCGCGTCGGTGGTCACCTCGAGGCGGCGGTACTCCACGATGCCGCCCTTCACCCCGGCCTCCGCGAGCTTCTGCGCCATCTTCGCCGACGCGTTGTCGGTGATGCCCATGAACGCGCCGTAGCCCGTCACCACCACCTTCAGTGGCAGCTCGCCCGGCGCCAGGCCCAGCGACGCGGGCTTGTAGAGCATGAGGTGCGCGGCCTGGTCGGTGGCGATCGCCGCGTGGCCCTTGAACGACGCGCCGTCGTACGGCTGCACGTCGCCCTGGAGCAGCACGCCCGTCACCTGCGAGGGCAGCTTCGCCTTCACCTTCTCGAGCACCTGCGCGGCGGTCTCGCCCTTCTTCACCTGCACCGAGAGGTTCTGTCCCTCGATGGCCACCTTCACCAGGCCGTCGGCCTTCGCGGTGCCCTTCATCGAGAAGCAGTTGTCGAAGAGCCCCAGCTTCGCCGAGAGCCCGGCCACGCCCACGGTGTAGTTCGCGTAGCGGCCCTTCACCGAGGTCAGCCCGCCGGCCTCGACGTTGACCCAGGCGTTGGCCTGGCCCATCGCCGAGAGGTGCTGGAGCAGCCGCTGCTTCGCCGGGTCGTCGAAGGAGTCGGCCATCTTCACCAGCTCGGTCCGCTCACCGGCGTCGAGGCCCCAGCCGCTGCGGGCCTTGAGCACGATCTGGTCCACCTCGGCGACGTCGACCTTGCCGTCTTTTCGAGCCTGGGTGAGCGCCGCGCGAATGCCTTTGACCGTCATGGCCGGGGAGTATCGACGGATCAGGCCCTCACTGCCCAGTCAGGACAGGAAGAAGGTCCGCATTCCCCCATTGTGCATTAGTTTCTCCTCCTCGATGAGCGAGTCGCTTAAGGTCTGGGTGCGCAACGACAAGGGCCAGGTGTACGGGCCGCTGTCCCCGCCGAGCGTCGAGTTGCTGATCGACAACGGCATCATCGGCGGCCGGCTGCAGGTCTCCACCAACGGCGAGAACTACGTGTTCCCCGGTCGCGTGCCCGGCCTGCGGATGATCGTCCCCCGTGACACGTGGGGCGAGACCGTGGTGCCCGGGGAGCAACTCGACGCCGAGTGGGGCAAGGTCGTATTGCCCGCGTCGCTGTCCGGCCAGGCCCCGGCCGCCGGGCCCGCTGCCATTCCCGGCCCCCCGCCGGGCGGACCCGTACACGGAC
>JBBRUE010000126.1:0-11542 GCA_038248085.1 Myxococcales bacterium
CGATGATGACGAAGCCGTAGAGCAGCTGGAACGTGGCCGTCGGGATGACGAAGAAGTCCATCGCGGCGGATTGGGTGAGGTGGTTTCGCAGGAAGCTCCGCCACGTCTGGGACGGAGGCTTCGAGGGGTGAGGCCGCGGTGGCATGCAGCTCGCGACCGTGGACTGAGCGACGCGGAAACCCAGCTTGAGCAGCTCGCCGTGAATTCGGGCGCACCCTAGCGCGGATTGTCGTGGGCGAGCCGTTGAACGAGGGCGCGGACTTCAACAGCGACAGGCGGGCGACCCCCGCGGGCGGAACGTCGGCGCCAGAATTGTCGGAAGCCCGCGCGGTGCCAGGCGATGACCGTCTGCGGCTTCACGAGGAGGAGTGCCTCCCTGTCCCTACCGAAAACCCCAAACGCGACATGACGATCGGTGACTGGTGCCTCGTTCGCGCCGCGGCTGCCAGAGCTCCGTCGCGCCAGAGTTGGTGCCGACCATCTCGGCACTTCGATTTGGCGCAGAGCACTCTGCGCGACCGGACTACGCCGCGCGGCGGAAATAGCGGTGGTGAAGTCCGCCCAGCTTGAGCAGCTCGCCGTGAATGCGGGGCGCCGCGCCGCACGTCCCCGCCTCGACGCGTACCGGCACAGCCTCACCACCCTCGGGCGGAGTCGATCGTCCGGATCGACAGACTCAACACCCTGTTCGAGGCACCTTCCACCGTGAGCTCGAAGACGCCTCTGCCTGGGCTGGGCCTCTGCTACACGACAGCACGACCCCATGACGCCCACGTCCACTCCTCCCGAAGCCTGGGCGCCGCTCCTCCGCGTCGCGCGACTGGCGACGAGACCGCTCGAGCGCTTCCTCGGGATCGAAGCCGCCAGTGGAATCGTCCTGCTCGTGACGGCGGGGGTGGCGCTCATCTGGGCCAACTCGCCCTGGGCCGAGAGCTACTCGCAGCTCTGGCACCTGCCGCTGGGCTTCCGGATCGGCGGCCTGGCCATCGAGCGCAGCCTCGAGTGGTTCGTCAACGACGCGCTGATGGTCATCTTCTTCTTCGTCGTGGGCCTCGAGATTCGTCGAGAGATTCACCACGGGGAACTCTCGGAGTTGCGACGCGCGGCGCTCCCCGTGGCCGCTGCGCTCGGGGGGATGGTGGCCCCGGCGCTCCTGTACCTGGCGTTCGCCGGCAGTGCCGCGACGCGCTCGGGCTGGGGGGTCCCGATGGCGACGGACATCGCCTTTGCGGTGGGCATTCTCACCCTGCTGGGCAAGCGCGTGCCGCCCGCGCTCCGCGTGTTGCTCCTGGCGCTGGCGGTCATCGACGACCTCGGGGCCATCATCGTCATCGCGCTCTTCTATTCGTCGGGGATTTCCTCGTTGGGCCTGCTCGTCGCGGCCGGCGGCATGGGTGCGGTGTTCGCCCTTCAAGGGCTCGGGGTTCGCCCCAAGGCCGCCTACGTCGTGCCTGGCGTCGTCGTGTGGGCCGGCGTCGCCATGGCAGGAATCCACCCGACCATCGCGGGCGTCATCATCGGGCTCGTGACACCCGTGCAGGCCTGGCTGGGACCCGGTGGCTTCCTCATCGGAATGAAGAAGGAGATGGAACACCTCGCGCAATCGACCCCCGAGGCGCTCTCGTCTCACGAACTGGCGGCGACGCTTCGTCACGTCGCCATCGCGCGGCGCGAGGCGCTCTCGCCTGCTGAGAGCCTGATCGAGATGCTCCACCCCTGGGTGGCGTTCGGCATCATGCCGCTCTTCGCGCTCGCGAATGCCGGGGTGTCTCTCTCGGGCGTGTCGTTCGACGCCTCCTCCGCGCACGTCGTGGCGGGTGCTGTGGTCGGCCTGGTTCTCGGGAAGCCGCTGGGGGTGATCGTCGCGTGCGCAGTGACGCTGAAGCTGGGGGTCGCGACGCTCCCTTCCGGCGTGGCATCGCGTCAGTTGGTCGTACTCGGCGCCGTCGCGGGGGTCGGCTTCACGATGTCGCTGTTCATCGCGCAGCTCGCCTTCACGGACCCGCGGCTCCTCGCTGCGGCGAAGCTCGGCGTGCTGGTCGCGAGCGCGGTCGCCTCCATCGCCGCGCTCCTGCTCGGGCGGATCTTGTTACGACCCGACTTGTTGAAGGTGGCCGCCCAGAGCGCAGACGAGGCCGAAAACTCCACCGCGCTCTGAAGGTCGATCGAGGGCCTGCCCGTTCGCCATGCGACGAAGGCGTCACGGCCCGTGTCCTGGCGATTGCTCGCTTCCCTCTGACCATCGATGCTGGTGACCCATGCGGCGTTTCTCTCTGGTGTTGTGCCTGTTCATGCTGGGCTGCGACTGCGGCAACCCGAAGCTCAGTAGTTCCTTCGACGCAGGCTGCAAGCCAGAGACGTGCGACGGCACTGACGAAGACTGCGACGGCGTGGTGGACAACGACCTGCCCACGCTGGCGTGCGGCATCGGCGCCTGTGCGCGGGTGGTGTCCAGCTGCGCCAACGGCGCGCCCCAGGTCTGTGTGCCGGGAACACCGGTCGTCGAGACGTGCAACGGCGTCGATGACGACTGCAACTCCGAGGTCGACGACAACATCGCGCCGATCACCTGCGGCCTCGGTGAGTGCGTGGCGACGATGTCCGCGTGTGTCGACGGGGCCGACCAGACCTGCTTGCCCGGGCTCCCTGTGGCGGAGCGCTGTGACGGCAAGGACAACGACTGCAACGGGGCGATCGACGAGGCGCTCCCCGAGGTGACGTGCGGCGTGGGCGCCTGCGCGCGCACCCTCGCTGGCTGTGTGGACGGAGAGGAACCGGTCTGCGTGCCCGGCGCGCCTTCCACCGAGGTCTGCGACGGCGTGGACAACAACTGCGACGGCCAGGTCGACGAGGCGCTCCCGCCCCTGACGTGCGGCCTCGGGGACTGCGCGCAGACGGTGCCCGCCTGCGCGGGGGGCCAGGGCCAGGTCTGCGCGCCGGCGATGCCTGTCGCCGAGCGCTGTGACGGCCGCGACAACGACTGTGATGGGGCCATCGATAACGGCCTCGGGCCCATTTCCTGCGGTGTGGGGGCGTGCACGCGCACGGTCGCCAGCTGCGTGTCGGGTACGCCGCAGGCCTGTGTTCCGGGCACTCCGACGACGGACATCTGCGATGGCATCGACAACGACTGCGATGGGCAGATCGACGAAGACGGCATCTGCAGTCCTCCGCTGGTGTTGTGCGCGGGCTCGGTGAGCGGGCAGGTGGGCGTCGACATCACCCTGAGCGCGACCGCGATCGACCTCGACGGAACCATCGTCTCGAACCAGTGGATCGTCGCCATCAAGCCGGCCGGCTCGACGGCCCGCCCCATGCCGGTCGACCAGCCCACCACCGTCTTCCGCCCCGACGTCGCGGGCAGCTACACGCTCGCCTTCTGCGCGCGCGACAACGCCGGCACCACCACCTGCTGCTCGACCACCATCTCGACGACCCAGTGCACCACGCCGCCCTCGCCGCCGGTGAGCACCGCCTGCGGCACGAGCTGGGACGGCCGCCCCATCGTGCAGTTCCCGGCCGTGCCCGGCGGGTTGAGCTACCAACTGACGCTGGCCGGAGACCCGCTGGTGCGGGCGCGCGCGACGGTGGGTGAGAACTACCTGCGACCGGCGCTCCGCGTCGCGGCGGGCGGGCCGATGCCCGGGGCCGTGACGGCGCTCGAGGTGCGGGCCTGCCGCGAGAGCGAGCCGAGCTGCTGCTCGACGCTCTCGGCGCTGTCCGTCAACGTGGTCGAGGCCTGCACCACACCCACCGCGCCCACGTCGTCGAACCTGGTGCTCAGCGAGTACGTGGTGAACGGAGAAGGCGCGTGCCCCGCGGCGACCACCTGCCAGGCGGGCGAGGCCGTCGAGTTGACCAACCTCTCGAACTGCCCCATCAGCCTCGACGGCTTCCACTTCGCCTACCGCAACAACAACGCGGCCCCCACCAGCTACCGGTGGATGAACTTCGGGCCGACCGAGGTGATTCCCCCTCGCGGGGTGTACGTGGCCATTCGCGGCCAGCAGTACGCGCCGATCTGCTCTGCGTCGCTGGCGCTCGCGACCCAGAGCACGGGCCTCTACGGGTTGCGCATCTCGTCGCTCGACATGCAGGGGTCCTTCCTCGACACGGGGTGGTTCAACAACACCGGCGGTGGCTCGAGCCTGATGCAGGTGACGCCCGGCGTGGTGCCCGCGACCGGGGTCACTGACTTCACCATGCCCATCGCCGAGGTCGCGCCCTACGTCGGAGGAACCACTGCCTGCGTGGGCGTGGGCTTCAACGCCGTCAACTCGTGCGGAAACTTCGTCGGGACGACTACGCCCACCACGCCGCTCAACCCCAACCAGCTCGGTCGCCTGTGGCACCCCTGCGACGCGCTCACCTCGCCGGTGCCGACCTGCGTGCGGAACTGAGCGCGCTGCTCACGGCACGGTGAGCAGGCCCAGCTGGCCCATCTCGAAGGCGAGGCCCACGCCGCTCCCTGCGCCGTTGAGGTCGCAGGCCGTCCAGTTGACGCCATCGCGCGACGCGCGCGCCGTGTAGCCGGAGCCGCCTGCCGCCGGGGCCACGAAGACGCCGTCGTAGGCGTCGCTCACCGTGCCGGCGGTACGGCCCACGCCCGGCCACCAGCGCCAACCCCCAGCCGACGTCGGGTTGACGCCTGAAGGACCAAACCCCACCTGCACCCGGAGGTTCGCGTCGAAGCCGGCGGTGTCCGTGACGCCCGGCTGGGTGACGAGGGCCGACACGGCTGGGCTCACTTCGCCGGCCACCACGCCGAGGCTCGCCGGCGACTGCAACAGGCACGCGTTGAGTTCTTCGGCCGCGGCCGTTCCGTTGACGAAACAGCTGCACAGCACCGCCGTCGAGGTGCGGTTCCGCGGAGGGACCGTGGACGTTGCGGTGAAGTCGGCGCCGTTCTGGTTGCCGTCGCGGCAGCCGCTCATGCCCCGCGTCAACCAGGTGGAAGCGGAGCCCGCGGGAGCCGGGGCGCCTTCGGAGCAGTTGGTTCCGGTGCCGAAGCCCACGAAGTCGAGCACGCCCGCGGTCGGGCAGGTGCCGGTCAGGGCCGCCGTGCCGGAGACGAGCGCCAGCTTTCCGGCGGTCGCCGACAGGTTGATCGAGTCGCTCTGGTCGGGCGTCGGGAGCAGCGCGCCCACCGCGCCTCCGCTGGCGAGCTGCACGAGGTAGTAGCTGCCCGCGGGCAGCGTCACGTTGGAGAGGAGCAGCAGGTTCGACCCCCAGCTGTTACCCGCGCTGCTGGTGTACTGCAGCGAGAGCCCATTGAGGCTGAGGCCGCTCGCGGTCGGGTTGTGGAGCTCGACGAAGTCGTTCCGCCAGGTGGCGCCGGCGTTGCCGCCGCCGCCGTACACCTGGCTGATGACGAGCCCCGGCCCGCACCGGCCGCCGTACGGCGCGTTGGTGTCGAGGACCTGCACCCCGAAGGCGGCGCTGCTCACGCTGTCGACGGTCGCCGTCACCGAGGCGTTCCCCGCGGCGAGGCCCTGGACCACTCCGCGCACTCCGTCGAGGTTGGTCAGCCGCGCCGTCGCGGGTGCGTCGCTCGCCCACGTCGCCTGGCCCGTCACGTCGCTCGTCGAAGCGTCGGACCAGGTGGCGGTGGCGACGAGCGGCGATGCCGCGCCGGTGGCCACGGTCGGGGACCCGGTCACGACGAGGGACTGGAGGGAGAGCGCGTTCACGGTCAGGGCGGCGGTGCCGGAAATCGAACCCCACTGCGCGGTGACCGTCACCGTGCCTGCAGCGACACCCGTGGCGACGCCTGCTGCCGAGAGGGTGGCGAGGGCGACTTCCGACGAAGACCAGGTCACCAGGCCCGTCACCAGTTCCGTCGAGGCGTCGACGTAGGTCGCGAGGGCCGTGAACGCGAGCGTCGCGCCGCGGTTGATGGTGCCGGAGGCTGGCGCCACGGTGAGGCTCACGAGCGTGGGGCGGTTCACGGAGACGGTGGTGCTGCCTGTCACGCTCGCGAGGGTGGCGCTGACGGTCGCGATGCCAGCCCCCACGCCGGTGACTTCACCGGTGGTCGAAACCGAGACCACGCTCGGCGCGCTGCTGAGCCACGTGACCTGGCCGGTCAGCACGGCCGTCGAACCGTCCGTCAGCAGTCCCTCGGCCGCCAATTGCTGGGTCTGCGTCTTGTCGAGGACCGGGTTGGCGGGGGTGACGGTGAGGCTCGCCACCACCGGGGCGGTGACGGTGATGCGGGCGCTGCCGGTGATGAGGCCGAGCGTCGCGGTGATGTCGGTCGCGCCCAGCGCGACGCTCGAGACGAGGCCCTGGGTGGAGACGGTGGCCACGGTGCCGTCGACCGCGCTCCAGGTGACCTGGGTGGTGATGACCTGCGTCGTGCCATCGGACCACGTGCCGCGCGCGACGAGCGCCTGGCTCAGGCCGAGCGCGAGGGCCGGCGAGGCCGGGGTGAGGGTCACCGAATCCAACTCGGCGGCGGTGACGGTGAAGTCTGTGCTCCCGACGATCGCGCCGAGCCTCGCGCTCGCGCCCGCCGTTCCGAGGGCGACGGTCGTCAACACTCCGGAGCTCGAGACGCGGAGCACCGCGCCGCTCGCCGGGGCCCACGTCACGGACGTCGTCAGGTCCTGGGTCGAGCCGTCGGAATAGACGCCGGTCGCGGTCAGGGGCTGGGTGCGCCCCTTCGCGAGGGAGGTCGCGGCGGCGCTGACGTCGATGCGCTGGAGCACCGGGGCAACGACTTCGACGAGCATCGAGCCGGAGACCGGCCCCACGCTCGCGGTGACGGTCGCCGTGCCCAGGGTGAGGGCGCTCAACAGCCCCTCGGTGCCGACCGCGCTGGACACGCTGGCCACCCCCAGCGCGCTCGAATTCCACGACGCCAGCGCGGTGACGTCCCGCTGGCTGGCGTCGGAGAACGTGCCCCGCGCGGTCAGTGGCTGCGTCAGGCCCTTCGCGACGCTGGCCGTGGGCGGTGACACCTGCAGCGACACGAGGGCCGCGGGGGTGATGGTCAGGTTGCTGCTGCCGGTGAGCGTGCCATTCGTCGCGGTCATGGTGGCCGCGCCCTCCGCCATCGCCCGCACCAGGCCGATCGACCCGGCGGCGTTGCTCACCGAGGCCACGCCAGCGTCGCTGCTGCTCCAGGTCAGGGTCGCGGTGAGGTCGCGCGTGCTGCCGTCGGTGTAGAGCCCGGTGGCGGTGAAGGCCCGCGTCAACCCGAGGGCGAGCGACGTCCCCTGCGGCGCGACGTGAATGGTCTGCAACCGGGCCGCGCTGCAGGTGATCGACGCGTTCGCCGAGATGCCATCGACGGTGACGGCGATGACCGAGAGTCCCAGCCCCACCGCCGACACCAGGCCCGCGGTGCTGACGGTCGCGACCGCCGGGGTCCCCGCGCGCCACGTGGCCTGCGGCGTGAGGTCCTGCTGGGAGCCGTCGGAGAAGTGTCCCACCACGGCGAGCTGCTCGGTCGAGCCCAACGGCAGCGACACGGCCGCCGGCACCACTTCCAGCGTCCGGAGCGCCGCAGTGGTGATCGTCACCATCGCGGCGCCTGCGTTCTCGCCGAGCGTCGCGGTCAGCGTGGCGGTGCCGATGACGTTCGCCGCGAGCCGGCCGGTGCCGTCCACCGAGGCAACGGCGGCGTCGGACGAAGACCACGTGACCTGCGCGGTCACGTCTTGCGTGGTGGCGTCTGAGAGCCGCGCGGTCGCGGAGAACTGCTGGGAGGTTCCCCGGGCCAGCGACACCTGCGCCGGGCGGACATCGATGCCGACGATCGACGCCGCCGTCACGGTGAGCGACACGCGCCCGGTGACTCCGTCCTTGATGGCCCGCACCTCGACGACGCCGACGCCGCGCGCGCTCACCAGGCCGTCGGCGCTGACGGTGGCCCGGGTGCTGTCGGCCGAGGCCCAGGCGCCGCTCGTGGTGAGGTCCTTCGTGGAGCCATCGTTGTAGACACCGGTCGCCTCGAGCTGCAGCCGCAGGCCCTTCGCCAGCTGAGGGCTCACCGGGGTGACGTCGATGCGTTCGAGGACGACGACCCGCGGGGCGACCGTCACCGTCACCGTGGCGATGGCGTCGCGCAGCTGGGCGGTCACCGTCGCCGTGCCTGCTTTGAGCCCCTGTACCGAGGCCGTGCCCAACTCCATTTCCGTCACCGACACGAGGGCCGGGTCGCTCGACGTCCAGGTCAACCCGTCGAGGTTGGTCGCCTTCATGCCGATGCGCGCGCGCGCCTCCACGGTCTGCGCCTCGCCGAACTGCAGCGAGAGGGTCGAGGGCGTCAGCTCCAGTCGTTCGGGAAGCGTCGCCGTGGGGCGGCAGCCCACGAGGACCAGCAGCCAACACGACAGCAGCACACGGGCAGGCACACGCATGCCGCTACTTTGACGCACGTTCCGGGTCGGCGCCCCTGGCTTCCTCTCGCAACGACGCGAGTTTCGAATACGCCTGAGCGGGGGGTAGGGTGCGGCCCCCGTGCAACCCCAACTGACCGTCCGCGCCATCATCGTCGGCATGCTCATCGGCGCAGTGATGTGCCTGTCGAACATCTACGTCTTCTTCAAGACGGGCTGGTCGATGGGGGTGACGCTCACCGCCTGCATCCTCGCCTGGGCGGTGTTCAAGGGCCTCAACGCGCTCCCCTTCAAGGCCCCGTGGGCGAAGGCGGTGAAGGAGCCGCTGGGCATGCTCGAGAACAACGCGCTGACGACCGTGGCGTCTGGCGCGGGCTTCATGACCGGCGGCGGCAACATGGCGGCCTTCGGCGCGCTGCTGATGGTGACCACCGATCGGCCGCCGGCCATCCCCATCATCTTGTGGTTCGCCGTCATCGCGGCGCTCGGCGTGTTCGCGGCGATCCCCATCAAGCGGCAGCTCATCGACGAGGAGAAGCTCCCCTTTCCCACCGGCACGGCCACGGCCGAGACGCTCAAGTCGATTCACGGTGAAGACGCGGGTGGTGAGGTCGAAGGGAGCAAGAAGGCGAAGGCGCTGGCGTGGGCGGCGGGCTTCGGTGCCCTGGTCGCCTTCCTCCGGGACGCGAAGGCTCCGTGGATGCCGTTCAACCTTCCCGCGGCGATCAACCTCCCGGTGCTGCTCGCGGGCCGCGCGCTCAAGGAGTGGACCCTCACCCTCAAGACCGAGGTGGTGCTGATCGCCGCCGGGGCGCTGATGAGCTTCCGCACCGGGTGGTCGCTGCTGCTCGGCGGTGGCCTGACCTACGCGGTGCTCGCCCCCGCGCTGCTCGCCAACGGCGCGATCGCCGGCACCGGCTACAAAGCGATCGTCGCGTGGACGTTGTGGCCTGGCGCCGCGGTGCTGGTGGGCAGCGGGCTGACCACCTTCGCGCTCGACTACAAGAGCGTGCTGCGCAGCCTCTCGGGGCTCACCGCGATGCTGCCGTGGGGCCAGAAGCAGGTCGGTGCTCCCGTTGAGGACCCCGAGGAGTGCCCTGGGTGGTGGTTCCCCGCGGACTTCCTGGTGCTCGGGCCGATCGTCATCTTCTTGATGGGCTGGCTGTTCCACATTCCATTCTGGGCGGGGCTGATCGCGGTGCCGCTCGCCGTGCTCATGGGCTTCATCGCCGCCCGGGTGACGGGCGAGACCGACGTGACGCCCACCAAGGCGCTCGGCCCGGTCACCCAGTTGATCTTCGGCCTGATCACGCCCGGCAACCTCAGCGGCAACATCATGTCGGCCAACGTCACGGGCGGCATCGGGCTGCACTCGGCCGACCTGCTCACCACCCTCAAGACCGGCAAGCTCCTCGGGGCCAGCGCCCGTCAGCAGGCCCGCGCCCAGCTCTTCGGGGTGCTCGCCGGCGCGGCGGTCGTCGTGCCCGCGTTCAACCTGATCATTCCCGACCCGAGCGTGCTGGGGAGCGACGCGTGGCCCGCGCCGTCGTGCCTGGTGTGGGCCGGCGTCTCGAAGGCCTTCGCGAATGGCATCGATGCGCTGCCCGCATCGGCGCGGACGGCGGCGTTGGTCGGGCTCGCGCTGGGCATCGTGCTCGCCCTCTTCGAGAAGCTCGCGCCCAAGCACCTCAAGGTCTACGTGCCCTCTCCTTCCGGCCTGGGCATCGCGATGGTCATCCCCGGCAGCAACGCGGTGGCGATGTTCATCGGCGCCGCCATCGCGGAGTGGATGCGCCGGAAGCGCCCGCTGCTCGCCGAGCGCCTGGTGGTGCCGGTCAGCTCCGGGCTCATCGCTGGAGAGAGCCTGATGGGCATCTTGATCGCGTTGCTCGTCGTCGCAGGTGTGCTGAGCAGGTGACCGGGCGGCCCCGGAACCACGAGCGGGCCGGACGCGAGTTCAAGGAGAACCCCATGGGCAAGAAGCGCAAGGCAGCCGCACCGAAGGCGAAGTCCCGCGTCGTCATCGACCGGGTGCCGATCGACCTGAAGAACAAGGAGCTGCCGCGCGGGCTCCGGCGCTTCGGTCGCCAGCTGATCGCCTTCCAGAAGTCGCTCGCGGCCTCGGCGCAGCCCGCACCGGAGGGGAAGGACAGCTACCAGCGCCGCCCGCACCTCGAAGAGGCGACCTTGGGCCACCGGCTGCACCTCGCCAATGGCCGCACGCCGTTGTTCATGCTCCAGGGCCTGGCGCGCATCGAGCGCGGCGTGCGCAAGGACCGCGAGGCCTTCGACACCCTGCGCGATCACGTCAAGCTGCTCGAGGACGGCCTGGGCGAGGTCGACTTCTGGTGGGCCTTCATGACGCGGGCCGAGAAGTGGGAGCTGCCGGAGCCGGTGCAGGCCTGGGCCGAGACGCACCACGCGCACGCGTGCGGCAAGGTCGAGGGTTGGCTCGAGGCCAACGATTGGATTCCCCACGCGCACCTGCCGCCCGAGGGGGACGTCGCGCTGCGGGCCCACCAGCTCGGTGCGCTGCTCGCGGACCTCGAGTGGCCCGGCCGCAAGAAGGAGCGCAAGCGCCTCGTCGCGTTCCTGCCGGAGCGCCTGCGCAAGATGCACGCCGGCGCGCTCGAGCTGGACATGAATGATCTCGAGGGCGGGCTGCACGAGCTGCGTCGCAACGTGCGGTGGTTCAGCATCTACGCGGCCGCGCTCGAGGGCGCCCTCTGCCTCGATGCCCGGGCCGCGCCGCCCCCGAAGTGGGACCGCTACCTGCTGCCGGAGATCGTCAACAGCCCGTTCGCCGCTCTGCCCGCACCCGACCCCGAGACCGACCCCATCGTCATCCCCACGCCGCTGTTCCACGCGCTCAGCTGGCTCATCGCCGACCTCGGCGCGGTGAAGGACCGGGCGCAGTGGAGCGAGACCATCGAGAGCGGGCTGCGCGCGACGAAGACGCCCGGCACCGCGGCGAAGTGGCTCGGCGAACAAGCCACCACGCACCGCGAGGCCGGCAAGCACGCCGAGAAGGTCCTCCAGCAGACCATCGTCAACGACGAGCTGCTGTTGCGCCTGGCCGCCGTCATCGAGGCGCAGGCCGGCGCATAGGAGCGAACGCGGTCAACGCTCGAAGCGCGCGAGCCCGCGGGTCGTGCGGGTCGACCCGTCGTCGGTGGTGAGCGCGTCGAGCAGCCGCC
>JBBRUE010000127.1:0-11526 GCA_038248085.1 Myxococcales bacterium
AGGGCCAGGCGTGCGCCCAGTGTCCGCAGGGCCAGGGGTGCCAGAACGGCGTGTGCATGACGCCTTCGTGCGACGCGATGTCATGCCCCACCGGCTGCTGCCAGAACGGCATGTGCACGCCCGGCACCTCGCGCTTCGCCTGCGGCACCAGCGGTCAGACCTGCGTGCGCTGCCCGATGGGCACCCAGTGCGCCGGCGGCTTCTGCGGTGGCACCGTCGGTGACGGCGGGGTCGTCACGCCCGACGCGGGCGCCCCCGTCGTCGCGGGGAGCCCGTGCACCGGCGCCCAGCAGTGCCAGCCTCCGCAGAACGCCCTCTGCATCCAGGAGAGCATCGCGGGCCAGGCCACCGGCTATCCCGGCGGCTACTGCACCGCGCCGTGCGGCAACGGCGCCACCTGCACCGCCGGGAGCAGCTGCGTGACCGAGACGTTCTTCGGCCAGGCGCAGAGCACCTGCCGCGCGACCTGCACCACGCCGGGTCAGCAGAGCACCTGCCGCACCGGCTACGTCTGCCAGCCCTCAGGCACGGCGACGACGCCGGGCTTCTGCCGGCCGCGCTGCGACAACGGCGGTGCGCTCTCGGGGTGCCCCACCGGCAAGACCTGCACGGCGGCGACGGGCGTCTGTAACTGATGGTGCTCGGGCTTCTCCTGCTCGTGCTCACCCAGCACCCGCTCGCGTCGGACGACGCGGGGGCACGGCTGGAGGCCGTGGCGAAGTGGGCGAAGCAGAAGAAGCCACAGCTCGCCGCGAAGGACGCGCGCGCGCTGGCCGACTGTCTCGAGGTACCCGGCGTGAAAGAGACGGGCTGCACCACCCCGGCGAAGCTGTGCCGGCTGCACGAAGGAGACGACGGCTCGTCGGGGACGCGCACGGAGTCGCTGTCGCTGGTGCTCGAGGGTCGCGAGAAGGCGCTGCGGGTGTGGTGGACGGCCGCCTACGAGCCGTCTCTCACCGACTGCGACCCGGTCGAGCCGCTCGAAGGGCATGAGTCACCCGAGCAGCACGCCGCGGAGATCGCCGAGTACCGGAGCAAGCACGCGCGCGAGTTCACGAAGTGCGTCGCGCGGGTGAAGAAGCAGGCGAAGGACGACGCGGAAGAGCTGTCGTGCGACGTGGTGCTGATCAACGCCTGCCGCGAGGAGGCCTGGGTCACCTGCAAGGCGCGCAACCTCCGCAAGGGCACGACCGCCCTCGAGCGCCTGCACCGCTTCGAGTTCTGAGTCCGGCCGTCACTCGTCCTGCAACAGCGCCTCGGACAAGATGCTCTCTTCTTCGTGCAACATGTGACCGCGGAGGTGCGCGATGACCTCGCGCACGGCCGCCGGCTTGATGCCGTGCTTGAGCTTCTCGAGGATGACGCGGTGCTCGGCGTGGTGTTCGTCGAGCATCTGCTTCACGTGCTCCGGGCCCCAGGCGTCGAGCTCGCGGAGGATGGGGCCGAGCGTCGCCTCCTCGGCGGCGTTGTGGGCGAGCACCGCGTCGCGCAACGCGGTGACGCGGTTGCCCAGGTCGGCGGCGTCGTTCCGCTTTGCGTCGAGCGCCGACTCGACCGCGACCATCAAGCCCCGGAGGTGCTCGTGCTGCGCCACCAGCGTCTTGCGAACGTTTCTCAGTTCCATTGCCAGCAGCCTACCCGGACGCGCTCGAACGGACGGGGGCGTTCTTTGCTGCCGCCCTCGACGTGTGGGTACGCGCCTTCAGGGGCGCACCCGGCCTTCGGCGCCCGTGCGTGGGGCGAGCGCGGAGGGGCGGGCGTTCGTTCAGCTTCGCCGGGACTGCGCCGCCGAAGCTGCTTGCGCGCCAAGCTTGGAGACCGCGTGGTCGTGACCTCGGGGAGCGCTGCCCTCGAAGGCGCCGGTCGTTCCATGGGGTTCCCCGACCCATCTCAGGCCGACCCTCAGACCGTGCCAAACCCGCGCGCGAGAAACGCAAAACGGTTCGTACAAATTTGCGGTCAGGCAGCAGTTTTGTACGGACCGTTTTGCGTCCCTCGCGGTGGGTTGCGGCTCGGACTGATCTCCGTCCTCGGCTGCCCCGGTCGAAGCAGGTGGGTCCCCGTACGGCGCCACGCGAGGTCACGCCGCTCCCAATTCAAGCGCCGCATCGGTGGTGCGCTTGAGGCTTTGAATCACCGCGTACGCCACTGGGTGGGCTCCGGTCATGGAGGGAGACGGCCTTCGCGGGTGGTGTTCGCCGGGTACACCGGTACCATCCCGCCGCTCACCGTCTCGATGTTGGAGCGGTGGGAGGTGCTCGGGGTCGGCCGTGCCGCAGAAGCGCCCTCGGGTTCAGCGCGCCGTTCGTCGACGCGCGAGCGCCACGAGGACCAGTGCCGCGAGCCCACCTTCGGCCGAGGAACACCCGCATCCTGCGATCGGCGTCTCCGACCCCGAACCTGCGTCCGCGGAGGTCCCACCACCGGTCGCTGAGCCGCCGCCATTTGCTGATCCACCAGCGCCGCCCGTGGCCGAGTCGCCGCCGCCGGTCGCTGAGCCGCCGCCGGTCGCCGAACCGCCGCCGGTCGCTCCGCCGCCAGTCCCCGACCCGCCGCCGGTCGCTCCGCCGCCGCCAGTCCCCGACCCACCGCCCAGGCCCGCATCCGGCGGCTTCCCGGTGGTGCAACTCCCGAGCGCGTGCTCGAGCGCGCCTACCGTCCACGCGGCCTGGGTTCGGGCGCGGGCACAGAAGTCATCCGCCACGCCGCCTGGTGGAGTCACCTGCCCCGCCCACGCCGTCACCGAGCCCATGACGCTCAAGTCTCCCGCGAGCGGGGCCGCGTACGCCGCCGCGAACGTCGCCACCGTCACGCCCGTCACGTTCTGCGTGGCGCTCATCGTCCCCTGGTCGCGGACCCGCACGTTCGAGGTCAACAGGTTGCCCACCGCACGGCCGCTCGTCGTGTCGAAGCGGAAGTCGACGCCGTTGGTCCCCACCAGCGTGTTGTGCAGCACCGACGTGTTGTGCGCCCGGTTCAGGTACACGCCGACGTCGCTGCAGTTGGCGATGATGTTGTTCCGCAGCATGCCGTCCGTGTGCTCCACGCTGCAGGGGATGCCGGCGCTGAACCCGGGGAAGCAGAACTGCGGCGCGGTCCCGCCCCCTCCGAACGAGAGCCCGATGCGGGTGTCGGTCATCGCCTGCCCGCCGCTCTTGCACAGCACGAGGTTCCGCTCGTACACGCCGCGCTTTCCGCCCGACTTCATGAAGCTCCCGTAGCTGGTGAAGTCGCCGCCGTTCTTCGCGAAGTCGCGGATGAGGTTGTCGCGCACCACGAAGTCGTCGCCGGTGTCGATGTTCAGCTTGGTCACCGGGTTCCCCGTGCTGCGCGGCCGCGTGTCGTAGACCTCGCACGCCTCGACGAGCCCGCGGTGCGGCATGTCGTAGCCGCCGTCGTTCGCCGCCGTGGCGTTCACCTTGAGCTGCGCGTTGAAGTCCACCAACCGCAGGCGACGCAGCACCACGTCGGTCGCGTTGCCGGTGACCTGGAACGCGTGCTCGCAGTTCGAGTCGTTCACGCACACCCCGCGCATCGCGAAGTCTTCGAAGCGCCAGAAGGGCGCGCTCACGCCGATGGCGATCAGGGTGTTCGATTCGAGCGTCGCGCCGAACCGCGTCTCTCCCCTCACCACGATGGGCAACGCCGACGTGCCCACGGCGGTGCACGAGAGCTTGCTGGTGAGGGCGTAGGTTCCGTCGGCCACGGTGATCACGTCGCCGGGCAGCGCGGCTCCGACGGCGGCGCGGAGCTCGGGTTCGGTGGTGACCCGCACGTCGCGCGCGAGTGCGCAGGTCGCTGCAAAGAGGATCACCAGCAGGCCGCTTCGGTTCATCCGCGGAGCTTGGCTCAAATCGGGAGCCGCCATCACCTCGGCGAGAAGGAGTCCTGCGGGAGCGCCGGGTTCAACTCGACGGAGATCACCTCGGTCGTCCCCAGCGTCTCGTTCCCCAGCGTCTCGACCAGCTTCGTCGGCACGCACAGCTTCAGCACCTCGTCGCACTGCTCGGCCACCACCCGCACCACGCGCTCCTGGCCCTCGGCCCGCGTGCGCTTCTCGAGGAAGTCGCCCGCCGGCAGGCGCAGCACGTACACCACTGTCACGCCCGGTCCCGGCTTGACCGTCAGCTCCACCGCGTCAGTGGCGTTGGGACGCGAGACCCGGGTGGCCTCGACGCCGGTCTGCGGCAGGAGCGGCGCGCGGTACCCCTCGGGCGCGAAGGGCATGAAGGTCGACGCGAGAAAGTACGCGCGGTCGGCCGGTGGCAGGTCGAGCGGCACCACCTCGACCTTCTTGTCCGGGTAGAGCACGCGCACCAGCTGCGTCCCGTCGAAGGCGATCTCCACCTCCTGGGGCAGGGTGACGTGGCCGCGGCTCTTGTTGGGGCTGCGATAGGCGAACTCGTGGTGGGCCCGGCGCTCCCCTTCCGTGGTGTCGACCACGAGCTTGTACGAGGTCAGCCGCTTCTCCCGCTCGGCGAGCGCGCGCTTGGCCTCACCCACCAGCGACGGGGGCGGCGGAGGCGAGGCGGTCGGCGCCTTCGTGCAACCTGCGCTCAGCACCAACAACCCGAACGTGAGTGCAGCCAACGAGACGGTCTTCATGGCCAGTCCTTGCAGAAACAAAACAGGCTCGCCCCCGTGACAGGAGCGAGCCCATGGTCCGACGGCACGACGTCGCTTACTTGACCGCGACGCCCACGGCCGTGGAGAAGGTCGGGCTGGTGATGTTGAGGCCCGGGAAGCCGAGGAGGCAGAAGATGCCGTGGCGCGGGGTGGTGCTGGCGCTCTTGAGGTCGATCTTCGTCGCGCCCATCGCCTTGGCCTCGCCGACGAGGAGCTTGTTGACGACCTGATCGAGGTCGGACGTCACGATGTCGACGATGTGGAAGATGAGCGTCCAGCCCATGGAGTTCGCCTGGATGATGGCGACGGCCTCGCCCCCGGTGGCGGTGACTTCGTTGCTGGCCACGGTGGCCGACTCGACGGACGTGCAGCCCGACACGGCCGCGGCGAGGACGACGGCGAGGAAAACCTTGTTCATGTCTCTGACTCCTTGGGGTTGAGGGAACGACGCGCGCGGAGCATAGGGAGCAGCGGCGCTCAGTCAATCTGCAATTCGGAAGGTCCGGTCCCATGTCGTCGACGAAGCGCACGGTGAACAAACGGCTCCACCTCGGGCTCTTCGCGGCGACGTGCGCCACCACGTTCTTGGT
The DNA here is from genome assembly GCA_038248085.1 of Myxococcales bacterium. Lineage (GTDB taxonomy): Bacteria > Myxococcota > Myxococcia > Myxococcales > Myxococcaceae > Archangium_A. The sequence continues at coordinate 5,217 of JBBRUE010000127.1, forward strand.
GTGCATGACGCTGTTCGGCGGCGGGGTGGTCGGCTCACTCGAAGACAAGCTGTGGGCCAGCGGCCTGTACGCCTTCGTGCTGATGCTCATTCTCCTGTCGCACGAGCTGGGCCACTACTTCATGGCTCGCGCGCACGGCGTCGACGCGAGCTGGCCTTACTTCATCCCCATTCCCTTCGGCTTCGGCACGCTGGGCGCGGTCATCCGCCTGAAGGACCGCATCCCCACGAAGGACGCGTTGGTGGACATCGGCGCCGCGGGGCCGCTCGCCGGGTTGCTCATCGCCGTGCCGATGCTGTTCGCGGGTGTGGCGCTCTCGCACGTCGAGAAGATGCCCGACGACCTGTACTCCGGCATGCCGCCCTCGCTGTCGTTGATCAACATCGCTTCGATGGGCGGGCTGTACGTCAAGCACCTGCTGTTCGACACGCCGGTGCCGGTGTGGCCGCAGTACGAGGTGTTCGGCGACAACCTGCTGACCTGGCTCGCGGTGCGGGTGATTCACGGCGAGCTCCCTGCCGGCTCCGACCTCATGGCGCACCCGGTGTTCCTCGCCGCGTGGTTCGGGTTGGTGATGACGATGCTCAACCTCCTGCCCGTCGGTCAGCTCGACGGCGGCCACCTCACCCACGCGTGGTACGGCGAGAAGGCGGTGGGCATCGGCGAGCGCATCGCGGCCGGCGCGTTGATCATGGCGCTCTTCTTCAGCGCGTCGTGGCTGGTGTGGTTCTTCCTCGTCACCCGCATCGTCGGCACCGGTCATCCGCCCGTGGTGGACGCGACCCAGCCCCTGAGTCGCGGGCGCAAGGTGGTGGTGGTGATCGCCTGGGTGATGACCGGGCTCACCTTCATGCCCATGCCGCTCTCGCTGGGCTGATCGTTCAGCTCACAGCGAGATGCCGATGCCCAGCACCGGCCCGCTGATGCCGGGGCTCGAGGTGAAGAGCGTGGCCAGCGTGCCCGACTGGGTGGCATCGACGACCTGCAACCGCCAGCCGAGGTGCGCCTCGAAGATGCTCCACGCGAGGACGAAGGCGGCGCGCAGTTCGATCTGGCGAAAGGGGGCGATGGTCACCAGGAAGGCGCCGTCGATGCCGATGGGGCCCCACATCGAGCGCAGCGTGGTGCCGACCACCGGGCCGACGGCGGTGGTGCCGTCGCGGATCATGACGTCCACCCCGCCGAGCGCGCGCCAGGTCAGCTCGTCGCTCGAAAAGAACGCGTAGCCCGCCATCAGGTTGAACTGGTGCACCTGGATGAACGAGTTGAACGAGATGATCGACGCGATGAAGTCGCTGTAGCTGAACAGCAGGCCGATCTTCGCGATGTCGATCTCCGCGCGGGCGCTGCCCACCACCCCGGAGACGGCGTCGCCCAGCCCCAGCGAGCCCGAGAGCAGGCCCACGAAGTGCTTCTTGCGCGTGGACGTCATCAGGCCCTGGCTGACCTGCTGCGTCGGCTGCTGCTGTGGCGGCTGCTGCTGGTACTGGGGTTGTTGCGGCTGCTGGTACTGCGGCTGCTGCTGGTACTGCGGCTGCTGCTGGTATTGCGGCTGCTGCTGGTACTGCGGCTGCTGCTGGTACTGCGGCTGCTGTTGGTACTGCGGCTGCTGCTGGTACTGCGGCTGCTGCTGGTCCTGGTACTGCGGCTGTTGTTGGTACTGCGGCTGCTGCGGCGTGGTCGGGTAGGGCGAAGGCTGCATGCCCGGCGTCCCGGGTGCGGCGGGCTGATCAACCGGCACCATCGGAGGAGCCGACAGCTCCTCGTTCTGAGCGAAGGCCACCGCGCTGGAAGCAGCGAGCACCACGGCGAGCAGGCGACGAGACATGGCCTGCTGACGGATCAGAGGGGTGTTCATTCACACGCGCATGGGCATGACGACGGCCGTGTAGGCCTTGTCACCCGGGGCATGCAGCACGCCCGGGCTGTGCTCGTCGCCGAGCTCCAGCGTGACTTCGTCGGTCTCGAGCGCGCCGAGCACGTCGAGGATGTAGCGCGCGTTGAACCCGATGGTGAGCGACGGGCCGCGGTAGGCGACCTCGAGGTCGTCCTTCGCTTCGCCGAGCTCCGGGTTGTTGGCGGTGATGCGCAGCAGGTTCTCCGACAGCGACAGCTTCACCGCGCTCGACTTGTCCGCCGACAGCAGCGAGATGCGCTTGAGCGCGTCGAAGAACTGCGAGCGCTTCACCATCACCTGCTTCTCGCCTTCCTTGGGGATGACGCGCTGGTACTCGGGGAACTGGCCGTCGATGAGCCGCATCACCATCGACAGGCCCGGCTTCTTGAACAGCGCCGAGTTCTCCGCGAAGCCGAGCTGGCACTCCGCCTCGGGTGCCTCGTCGAGCAGCCGCTTGAGCTCGAACAGGCCCTTGCGCGGAATGATGACCCCGCTCTTGAGCTTGAAGTCGCCCGACATCTCGCGCTCGATCAGCGCCAGGCGGTGGCCGTCAGTGGCGACCATGCGCACCTTGTTGCCCTCGCGCGGCTCGAAGAAGACCCCGTTGAGGATGTAGCGCGTCTCGTCGTTCGAGATGGCGTACTGGGTCTTCTTGATCATCTCGAGGATGGTCGAGCCGGTGAGCTTCACCAGGTTGCCCGCGTCTTCCTTGGGGAGCTTGGGGAACTCCTCGGGGGCCATGCCGACGATCTTGTAGTGAGCCGCGCCGGAGGTGATCTCCGCGTAGTTGTTCGGCAGCTTCTTCACCGTCAGGTGCGCGTCGGGAATCAGGCTGACGATGTCGAAGAGCGTCTTGGCCGACACGGTGATCGCGCCGGGCTTCATCACCTCGGCCGGGTGGTCGCTGACGATGCCGATGTCGAGGTCGAACGCGGTGACCGTCACCCCGGTCTTGGTGGCGTTGATGAGCACGTTCGAGAGGATGGGCATGGTCGCCTTCCGCTCGACGATGCCCTGCGCACGGTGAAGCGCCTTCTTCAGCTCGTCGGCCGCAATCCGAAATTCCATAAGGACAGCGGATGTAGCCCGCGCACAGGGCCCGGGCAACGCCGAGTTGACCCGTTCCAAAGAGAGGCGTTGGCGCTAGAGACGGGCCCCGATGAGCCCGCCCATTCCGCCGTGGCAGCGCAGCGCCTTTCAACCCGGCGGCGCCGCCAACGTCTTTCAGTTGTTCTGTTTCTCGTCGGGGGCGCTGAAGCCCGACACCGAGGTGCCGATGTCGGCCGGGCGCTATGGGCTCCCGTCGCCGGAAGCGATGCGGTTCGTCGAGGTGCGCGAGCTGACCCGCGAGATGGACAGCGCCTGGTTCGACGGCTTTCGCTCGGGCTCGCTGCGGAACATCGCCGCGCAGGCGTTGGGTGACGTCAGCCCGCTCGACGCGGCGACGCAGCTCACCGCGGTGCTGATCAACCGGCCCGATGGCGCGGAGTTGACGCACCTCCAGGCGGGCTGGGCCGTCGCCCAATGGCTGGTGGCGCGCGGAGTGAGCGTGGTGCTCGACGCGCAGACCAACCGCTTCTGGAAGGGTGAGGACGTCGCCGACTGGCCCGCGACGCGGCCGTTCACCCTCTCGACCGACGTCAACGTGGTGGTCGAGGCCGAGCCCACCGCGCCCACCGCGACCATTCACACGCGGGGGTTGCAGAAGTTCGGGCGCCCCGACCTCGTGGTGCGTGACGTGCCGGGCTCGCGGTGGGACGCCGTCGCCGGGCTGGTGCGCGCGCTCGCGGGGCAGCTGGCCGACGGGGTGGTGCTCAAGGCGGGTGACCTCGTCACCATCGGCGCGAACACCGTGAAGCTCTCTCCCTTCCGCGCGACGCCGGAGACGGAGCTCCACCTCAACAACGAGGCCCTGTTGCTCAGCGCCGCGCTCTGAACGTTCGGTGGCCCTCCGTGCTTTCGGCCTACGCTTGGGGGAATGGAACCCACGTTCTGGCGGTCCCGGTGGCAGGAAGGGCGCATCGGCTTTCACGAGGGTCAGCCCAACGGGCACCTCGCGAAGCACCTCGGCGTCCTCGGCGGCGCGGGGGCGCGCGTGTTGGTGCCCCTGTGCGGCAAGGCGGAAGACCTCGCGTTCCTCGCCGCGCAAGGCTTCCAGGTCGTCGGCGTCGAGCTGGTGGAAGACGCAGCGCGCGCGTTCTTTACCGAGCACGGCCTCACCCCGGAAGTGACGAAGCAGGGCGCGCACACCCGGTACACCGCGGGGCCGCTCACCATCTTCGCCGGCGACTTCTTCACCAGCACGCGCGCGCTGCTCGGTCCGCTCGACGCGCTCTACGATCGCGCGGCTGTCATCGCGCTGCCCGAGGCGATGCGGGGCACCTACGTGAAGCACGTGCGCGCGCTGATGCCGGCCGGGGCGCCCGGGCTGCTGATCACCGTCGAGTACCCGCAGGACAAGCTGAGCGGGCCGCCGTTCTCGGTCGTGGAAGCCGAGCTCCGCGCCCACTACGCCGGGTTGACCGTCGAGCGCGTCGACGACGTGCTGGCTGAAGGACCCCGGTTCTCGGAAATCGGAGCCCGCGAGAAGTGCTTCGTCGTGCGCTTCTGAGCCGGAATCTGGGGGCTGATGGGTGACGCGGTGAGTCGTTCGACGCGCCGTCGAGTGTCGGCGCAGACTTGGCTCGATGCCCGTCAGGCGATTTTCCGGTTTTCAGCAGTTGTGCCGATGACAAGCCGCCCCTGGACTGTGTTGATCGCCGCTGCAGCACGAAGCGGGGGATCACCGTGCAGATGACGCAGAACCAGGCGGAACGCATCGTCAGGCTCCCCGTGCGGAGCGTGCGAATCGCCACGCGTGAAGGCACCCTCGCCGAGACCCGAACCGTCCACTGCCCCCTGAGCATCGCGGCACGCGAAGTGGCGCCGTGCCTGAAGTGCACCCGGCTGGAGCGAGAGGTCGTCCACATGGGAAAAGAATTCCTCGAGTGTCGTGTCCCCATGGACGTGGCGAACCCGCGTGGCGTGGCCGGTGAGCTGATCAGCGCCGAGGTGACCTGTCTCGACGCCGACCTCGACGCGTCGACGGCGCTGGCGCTGCTCGGCGCCTCGGGCGTGACGTCGGCGCCGGTCGTCGACGACAACAGCGTGCTGGTGGGGGTGGTCTTCGTCAGCACCCTCTCTCGGCTTCGCGAAGGTCGGGGCCTCGAGGTGGAAGACGCGATGGTCACCGACGTGGTCACCGCTTCCCAGCGCACGACGGTGGCCGAGGTCGCGCGGCTGATGGCGCAGCACGACCTCGATCGTGTCCCGGTCGTGACTGGCGACGGCCACCTCGTCGGCGTGGTGTCGGCGATGGACCTCGTGCGTTGGTTGGCCGAACACCTCGACTGAGTTTTTTTCTCATGAAGATCGGTGTGCGCTGGCTGGTACACAGCGCACCATGAGACAGACGGTGCTGCTCCTGGTCGTGGTGGTGCTTGCGGGTTGTCCCGGTCCTTCGTCGATGGACGGAGGCGTGGGTGGTGGCGCCGGCGGCGGGACTGCGTACGACAGCGGGTTCGTGCCCCTGCTCCCGCCCGGCTTCGAAGGGCAGGCGAACACGGTGGTGCCGAGCGGTGCGAACGTCTTCGTGGTGGGCAGTGGCTCGTCCGACGGCGGCGTCGCTTCGCTCCTCGTCGCCCGGGTCAAACCCGATCGCACGCTCGACCCTACGTGGAACGGCAACGGCGTCACCCTCGTCGACGTGGCCAACGGGGGCTCGGCAGGGCTCACCGACTTCGCGAGTGACACCGGGTACGCCGCGCTGGTCGACGGCGACCTGCTTTACGTCGGAGGCACCGCGCAGGCGCCCCTGCTCCCGGGTGATGGGCCCAAGGTGCTGCTCGCGCGGTTTCTCGCGAACGGGCAGCTCGACACCAGCTTCGGCAACACCGGCGCCACCACCGGCGTTCGCCTCGATGCCTTCGGCATGGGGACGTCGAACCTGGCTGCCTGCACAGCGCTCCTGAAGCAGCCCGACGGGAAGATCCTCTCGGGCGGCCATGTGCAGGGGAACTTCTTCGTGACCCGGTACCTGCCCAGCGGCACGGCCGACGTGACCTTCTCGAAGACGCCGGGCACGGGCTTTGGCGCCGTGTGGGGTACCTCGCGCAGCGAGACGGTGCGCGCGATGGTGCTCGACCCCGACGGGAAGATCGTCGTCTTCGGGGGCGACTCGATGTCGGCGGCGCGGCTGTTGCCCGACGGTCAGCTCGACACCTCGTTCGGCACCGCGGGCTTCGCCAGCTCGGCCGGGGCCGAGGGCACCAACCTCTGGCGCGAGGCAGACGGCTCGTATCTCGCCCTCGGCTTCGACCCCATCAAGACCGACGCCGGGCAGAACCAGCTCGGCATCCGCTTCCTCAAGTGGAC
>JBBRUE010000128.1:0-11442 GCA_038248085.1 Myxococcales bacterium
GCCTGGACGACGTGAGGCACAGCCTCGTCGCGCAACGGCGGCTCGAACGAAAATGCGAGCAGCATCGCGAGATTGAAGGCGGCCTGGCCGTCGCCTGCATCCTCTCCACGCTGGTACCAGCGCCGCGAGGCAGTGAGGTCTTTGGGAAACCCGCCCTGGCCCTCCGCGAAGAAGGCACCCAGATTGAAACAGGCTCGCGGGTGCCCGAGCTCCGCGGCGCGCTCACACCAGGTACGCGCACCTGAAGGATCCATCAGGCCGCCTGTCCCCGAGAGCAGGAGCTGGTGCAGAACGAACATCCCGTGCGCGTGTCCCTTCTCGGCGGAGGTCGTCGCCAGGGGACGGGCTTCTTCTGGTGCACCGCGGTTGGCGCGCGCGACCGCCAGTGCGCTCTCGGCCGCGCCACTCGTATCGCCCTGGCCCAGCGCCTGGCGCGCCAGACGCTCAGCCCCGCTCCAATCCTTCTTGAAGAGCGCAGCGTTCGCGCCCGCGAGCAGGTCGCTGACGGGCTTTTGCTTGAACAGTCGGGAGAACCAGCTCATGTGAGACCTCCGAAGAAAGGAGCGGGACCCCAGCCGCCACCGCTTTAACGAACTTCTGATCTGCGGTCCTCAGTCCGCCAGCGGCGCGCGCAACGTCACCTTCGGTAGCTTGCCCGGGCGCTCGGTGAGCATCAGCCACTGCCGCAGCGGAGGCCGCCCCTTCGCCTCGAACCACAAGTCGAACGTCAGCCCGTTCTTGAACCGCAGCACCGCCGGCGTGCGGCCGAGCTCGCGCTTGTCGACCCTGATCAGCACGCCCGAAGGCTCGCTCTCGAAGATCACCGCGATCATCAGCGCCCCGGGCTTCTGGTTGGGAGCCAGGCGCGCCGACAACCGCAACCCCGGGACCCCGCTGCGTGACGTTGGCTCGCGATTCGCGACGACCGGTGCCGTGGGCTCCACCGCCTCGACCGCCTCGGCGTCCTGCCTCCGGGCGCGGCTCGGCGGCGCGGCCCACTCGCTGGTGACGTCGGTGAGATCGTCTTCGCGGTCGGCCGTGGACCCGGGAACGGAGCTGGACCCCCCACGGGGCGCGGGCCCGCGGCTGATCAACCAGGCCGCGCCGACGGCCAGCACCAGCAGCACGCCCACCGCCACCGGCCAGCGCGAGGGGCGCCGGGCGGCCATCATCGCCGGAAGCGTCGGGAACCGGGGCGGCTGGGGCCACTCCATGGCGACGGGCCGCTCGCTCGAGAGCGCGATCCACTGGTCGGGGTCGACCGCCGGCGCCGCGGGCGGCATCGTCTGGCGGGTGATGGCCATCACCCCATCTTTGGCGCTGAGCGTGCGCAGGTAGTTCTCCAGCTCCGAGCGCCCGGCCGGGGTGAGCGCCGTGCGCTGCACCTGCTCGAGGGCGCCGAGCATCTCCTGGGCCGAGGCGAAGCGGTCGTCGCGCTTCTTCGCCATCGCCTTGAGCACCAGCTCGTCGAGCGCGCGCGGGAGCCCGGGGCGGAGCTCGCTGGGCGCCTTCACCTCCGCCTCCGAGACGTGCCGGAGCACCTCGCGGTCGTTCGCGGCGTCGAAGGGCAGCGTGTCGGTCAACAGCGCGTAGAGCACCGTGCCGACGGAGAAGAGGTCGCTGCGCGCGTCGAGCGCCTCACCGCGCGCCTGCTCGGGAGACATGAAGGCCGGCTTGCCCTTGATGCGGCCCACCCGGGTGTGCGCGGTGCGGGTACGGGCGCGGGCGATGCCGAAGTCGGTCAGCTTCACCTCGGCGTGCATCGAGACCAGCACGTTGTTCGGGCACACGTCGTGGTGAACGATGTCGAGCGGCACGCCGCCCTCGGTGCGCTGGTGGGCGTAGGCGAGGCCGCGGCAGACCTCGGCCACGAGGTAGACCGCGAGCTCCGGTGGCAGGGGCAGGTTGGCGTCCCGCGCGCGTCGCAAGACCTGGTGCAGCGTCCACCCGTCGACCAGCTCCAGCACCAGGAAGTAGCGGCCGCTCGACTCGCCGACGTCCAGCACCTCCACCAGGTTTGAGTGGTGGAGGCTCATCGCGAGGTGCGCTTCTTCGAGCAACATCACGCGGTACTGGTCGTCGGCGTACAGCTCGGTGCGGATGCGCTTGAGCACCACCGGTCGCTTGAAGCCCGCGGCGCCCACCTGCTCTCCGAGAAACACCTCGGCCGAGCCGCCGTCGGCGATCTTCTGGAGCGCGTGGTACCGGAGCGGTTCGGCCATCGGGCCCGCGAATCTACTCAGCTGGCGCCGGTCGCGGGCCGACGACGTTCACCGGGTTCGAGCGGGGCACATCGCGTACATTCCGCGCCCTCATGACCACCCCCGTCATCCCCAAGCGTGCGCGTGTCGTCGTCATCGGCGGCGGCGTCATCGGTACCTCCGTCGCGTACCACCTGGCCCACCTGGGCTGGAAAGACGTCGTCCTGCTCGAGCGCGACAAGCTCACCTCCGGCACCACGTGGCACGCCGCGGGCTTGATGGTGACCTTCGGCTCGACCTCCGAGACCTCGACCGAGATGCGTAAGTACACGCGCGACCTCTACGCGCGCCTCGAGGCCGAGACCGGCCAGGCGACCGGCTTCCGCCCCGTGGGCTTCATCGAGGTCGCCGCCGACAAGGACCGCCTCGAGGAATACCGCCGGGTCTCCGCGTTCAACCGCTACTGCGGCGTCGACGTGCAGGAGATCAGCCCCTCGCAGGTGAAGGACCTCTTCCCCATCGCGAAGACCGATGACCTCCTCGCCGGCTTCTACGTGAAGGAAGACGGCCGCGTGGACCCCGTCGACGTGACGATGGCGCTGGGCAAGGGCGCCCGGCTGCAAGGCGCCACCATCCTCGAGGGCGTGCCCGCGCTCGGCGTGGTGATCAAGAACGGCGCCGTGGCCGGGGTCGACACCGCGTACGGCACCATCGAGTGCGAGTTCGTCGTCAACTGCGCCGGCATGTGGGGCCGCCAGCTGGGGGCGAAGAGCGGGGTCAACATCCCGCTCCAGTCGGCAGAGCACTACTACCTCATCACCGAGAAGATCCCCGGCATCGACCGCAACTGGCCGGTGCTCGAAGACCCGGGCAGCTACGGCTACTTCCGCGAAGAGGGCGGGGGGCTGATGGTCGGCATGTTCGAGTCGGTGTGCGCGCCGTGGAAGGTGGGCGGCGTGCCCGAAGACTTCTCGTTCGGCGAGATCCCCCCCGACTGGGACCGCATGACGCCGTACCTCGAGAAGGCGATGGCCCGCGTGCCCGTCGCGCAGGGCGCCGGCCTCAAGAAGTTCTTCTGCGGCCCCGAGAGCTTCACCCCTGACCTCCGCCCGGTGGTCGGCGAGGCCCCCGAGGTGAAGAACTACTTCGTCGCCGCGGGCCTCAACTCCATCGGCATCCTCACCGGTGGTGGGCTCGGCCGGGTGATGGCGCACTGGATCATCAACGGCCAGCCCGACGTCGACGTGACCGGCATGAACATCGACCGGCTGCACCTCTACCAGTCGAACCCCGAGTACCGCCGCACCCGCACCGTCGAGTCGCTGGGCCTGGTGTACGCGTGCCACTACCCGTCGAAGTCGATGACCACCGCGCGCGACGCCAAGCGCTCGGCGGTGCACGACCGGCTGGTCGGCGAAGGGGCGTACTTCAAGGACGTCAGCGGCTGGGAAGGCGCCGACTGGTACGCCGGCCGGGGGAAGACGCCCGACCCGGGGCCGCTCTCGTTCGGCCGCATGCGCTGGTTCGAGAACTGGGAGGCCGAGCACCGGGCCGCCCGCGAAGGCGTCATCCTCATGGACATGTCGTTCATGTCGAAGTTCCGCGTCGAGGGCCGCGACGCCGGGCGCCTGCTCAACCAGCTCTCGGCGAACGACGTCGACGCGGAGCCCGGGCGCATCACCTACACCCAGTGGCTCAACGCCGGCGGCACGCTCGAGGCCGACCTCACCGTCACCAAGTTCGACGACCGGCACTTCTTCGTCGTCGCCAGCGACACCGCCCACCGCCACGTCGAGACGCGCATGAAGCGGCTGTTCGACGACGCGCACGCCTTCTGCTCCGACGTCACCAGCGCGTACACCCAGCTCAACATCCAGGGCCCGCGGTCGCGCGAGCTGATGCAGTCGGTCACCTCGGCCGATCTCTCGAACGAGGCCTTCCCCTTCCGCGCGGCGAAGGAGATCGACCTCGGCTTCGCCCGCGTGCTCTGCGTGCGCATCACCTACCTCGGGGAGCTCGGCTACGAGCTCTACATTCCCACCGAGCAGGCGGTGCACGTGTACGACCGCCTGGTGAAGGCCGGCGAGCCGCTGGGGCTGGTGCACGCGGGGCTCAAGGCGCTCGCGTCGCTGCGCATGGAGAAGGGCTACCGCGACTACGGCCACGACATCGACAACACCGACTCGGTGCTCGAGGCGGGCCTCGGCTTCGCGGTCGACCTCAAGAAGCCCGACGGGTTCATCGGCAAGGACGCGGTGCTCCAGAAGAAGGCCGAGGGGCCGCTCAAGCGCCGCATCCTGCAGGTGCAGGTCAAGGACCCCGCGCCGCTGCTGTTCCACGCCGAGCCGGTGTGGCGCAACGGGAAGTGCGTCGGCTACGTGCGCGCGGACTCCTAAGGCTTCACGCTCGGCGGAGCGGTGGGCCTGTCGATGATCGGGGGCGGCGACCAGGTGGTCGACCAGAAGTTCGTCGACTCCGGCACGTGGGAGATCGACATCGCGGGCACGAAGCACGCGGCGCTCGCGTCGATCAGGCCGCTGTTCGACCCGGAGAACAAGAAGGTGAAGGCCTGATCAGTTGATGCCGGGGTCGCACTTTCCCATGGTGCAGACGGTCGACGCGCACTGCGTGCCGCCGGTGCAGTTGGCGCCGACCGGCAGCCCGCAGTAACCGCCGGAGCACACCCCGTTCACGCAGTCGGCGCCGGTGGTGCACGCCGAGCCGTTGGGGAGCCCCGCGCCACCGTCGCGGCGATCGACCTCGGTGAGGCTGTCGTCGCGGCAGCCGTACACGATGCTCACCTTCGCCGTCGCGTCGGTCGCCACCAGGCTGCACAGGCCGCCGTAGAAGGTGATGCGCACCGTGGCCGGCGAGTAGTCCCACCCGTTGGCGTGCGTCACGTCGTGGTTCTGCAGCACGCCGTTGACGTAGACGAACACCTTCGCGGGGTCGGGCGGCGCCATCGCCAGCCGGTACTCACACCCCAGCGCGCCCTGGGCGATGAGGTTGAACGCCGCCAGCAGGCCGGGGGCGTCGTCGGCCTGGTAGTACTTCGTGGCGCCCGGTCGCGGCGTGCCGCCCGCGGTGGCGATCGCCGCGAGGTTCACCGCGTCGACGTCTGCGCCGAAGCCGACCACGAAGGTCTTGATGCCCTTCGTCGCCAGGTTGGCCGTCGCCGCCGTCACCCCGTTGCCGTTGCAGGTCTCGGTGCCGTCGGTCACCAGCATCACGTAGTTCGCGCGCATCGCGTCGGCGAGCTCTGGCACCAGGCCCGCCGAGGTGAGCACGCCGCCGATGGGCGTCTTGCCGCCCGGGGCGTTGTTGCCCAGCGCCGTGGCGATCTGCGCGGCGCGTTGATCACCCACCGTCACCGCCACCGGCCCGGGCACACACTGCTGGTTGTTGCCCGCCCCCGCGGGGAAGAGCATCAGCCCGAACTGGATCTGCGACTGGTACTGCTGCGTCACCTGGGTGATGGCGGTGGTGGCGATGTTCCACTTCGAGACGCCGTTGATCGGGTCGTTCATCGAGCCCGACTTGTCGAAGGCGATGAACATGTTCGAGTTCACCTTCGCGGCCTGGAACAGCTCGCCGCCGCAGCTCATCGCCCCGCCGTCGGCCGCCGCGGGGGTGCAGGTGCCGTCCGTCGCGCAGGTCGCGCCCGGGTTGCAACCCGCCGTGCGGCAGTCGCTGACGCACTTCCCCAGCGCGTTGCAGAGCTGGCCCGCCGCGCAGTCCTCCTTCGCCCCGCATCCTCCGGCGGGCACGCAGCCACCGACCGTGGAGCACTTCTCGCCGGCTGCGCAGTCGGCCGGGGTGGTGCACTTGCCCGCGCACGTGCCGCTGGCCAGGCACACCGCGGTGCTGCCGCAGCTCCCGGCGCCCTGGCAGCTCTGCGCGCAGACCGCCGCGCCGGTGCAGGCCTGCCCGGTGCCGCAGTCGGCGTCGGCGCCGCAGCCGGTCTTCGGCACGCAACCGCCCGACTTCAAGCACTTCTCCGTCGAGGCGCAGTTCGCGTCAGTGGTGCACTTCGTCGCGCAGGTCTGCGTGGCGAGACAGGCCAGGGTGCTGAGGCAGTCCGTACCCGACTGGCATTGCGCGCCGACCGCGCCGCCGCCACAGTTGCAGGCGCTCAGCACCATCGCAGCGCCGAGCACGAGAAACGCCGACAGCCGGAAGGCAGGGGGGTGTGTCGTCATGTCGTGGCTCCTTGAATCGGCAAGACAGCCCGGCCGCGAGGGCGAGCACAGGAAGTCTGCATGCTCTCACGCGTTCACTGCCGGCGCACCTTCCCGCCCCTCTTTCCGGGGGTGGCCGCATGTGGTCAACCGAGGCACACGCCCGTGCCGTTTCCGGCCCGTCGCCGGAGGGTGCCCGCATGACGCGCCTGCGCGCTGCGCGACCGACCAACTGCACCGCTGCTACGTCGCCGGAGCAGGCCCCGCTCGGCGTACGCGAGCAACGCGCACGTCGGCTGCCTGACCTGGCTCGCGGTCGCCCCGAGTCGCCTCCCGGTGGGTCAATCACGCGCGCGAGGTCATCGCTGACTCTGCTCGTCTGGCCCCATCGCCGGAGATCGGTGCGCCGGCCTCCTCCGCGTTACGCATTCCGGGTGAAGCGCAGAACGCTGCTGGGCTGGCTGCTCCCCGACACCGAGTCGGCTGATCAGCCCGTGCCCAGCCAGCGACGCCTGCGCAAGATGGGCGCGTTGCTGCTGGTGCTGATCGGCGTGTGTGGGTTCGCGCTCGTCGTCGGCGCGCTCCAGGGCGCGTGGCGCTCGGGCATCGGCACCGCCGTGGTGCTGACCGTGTCGCTGCTCGGGCTCCTCGCGCTCAGGCGCGGCGTGGCGTTGGAGGTGGTGACCCCCGCGGTGCTCGGGACCGGGGTGCTGGTGGCGGCCGTGATGGCGATGGCTGCGGGTCGCGACGGCATGCACTCGGTGTTCTGGATGGCGCTCGCGCCGCTCATCGCGCTCGCTGTCGGTGGTCGCCGTGCCGGGTGGTCCACCCTGTTTTTCACGGTGGCCATCATCGCCGTCACCATGGTGGGCATTGAGCAGCACTGGCTGTCGTCCTTCCTCGCTGCCGAATCGTCGCTGACCCGCCGCATGGTCGGGCTGCTCGGGGCGTGCGTCGCCGCCTTCCTGCTGACGCGCGCCTACGAGACCGAGACCGAGGCCAGCATTCGCGCGCTCGAGACGCAGAACCAGGCGCTCCTCGACGCGCGCGCCGAGGCTGAGCGCGCCAACCGCGCCAAGAGCGAGTTCCTCGCCACCATCAGCCATGAGATCCGCACGCCGCTCAACGGCGTCACCGGTATGGCCATGCTGCTGGGCGACGAGACCGACCCCGCCCGCGTGAGGGAAGGTCTGCGCGTCATCCAGCAGAGCGCTGACACCCTGCTCGCCGTCATCAACGACGTGCTCGACCTCTCGAAGATCGAGTCGAACCACCTGGAACTCGAGGCCGTGCCGCTCTCCCCCGCCAGCGAGCTGCGCGGCGTGATGGACCTGCTGCAGTCACGCGCCGCCGAGCGCCACAACGAACTCGAGTTGAAGGTCGACCCCGACGTCCCGGCGTGGATCCGCGGAGACCCGACCCGCCTGCGCCAGGTGGCGATGAACCTCATCTCGAACGCGGTGAAGTTCACCTCGCAGGGGCGGGTGTCGGTGCGGCTCGGCCTGCACGACGGGCGCTTGCTGCTCGAAGTGACGGACACCGGCATTGGCCTCTCGGCCGAAGCCCTGGCGCGCGTGTTTCAACCCTTCGCCCAGGCCGACACCTCGACCACCCGCCGCTTCGGGGGCACCGGGCTGGGGCTGGTCATCAGCCGGCGGCTCCTCGACGCGATGGGCGGCACGGTGAGCGTGCAGAGCGAGCCCGGCCGCGGCAGCTGCTTCACGGTGAGCTTGCCCGTGGTGCTCGCCGACGCGCCCCTCGCCGCCCCCGTGGTCGCGCCCGACGTCTCGCCGCGGAAGTCGGTGCTCCTGGTCGAGGACAACTTCGTCAACCAGGTCGTCGCCACCCGGCTGCTCGAGAAGCTCGGCCACACGGTGACGGTCGCCGGTGACGGGGCGAAGGCCCTCGAGTTGAGCCGCCTCGCGTCGTTCGACCTGGTGCTGATGGACTGTCACATGCCGGTGATGGACGGCTTCGAGGCGACCCGGGAGCTCCGGCGCGACGGGTGCCAGTGGCCCATCTTCGCGTTGACCGCGGCGGTGACGACGGAAGATCGAGATCGCTGCCTGGCCGCGGGGATGACCGGCGTGCTCACCAAGCCGCTGCGCCTCGAGCGGCTGCGCGCGGTGCTGCGCGGCGATGCCGCCGAGCTGGCGTTGGTGGGGTGAATCTCACGGTGGAGCATCAGCCCAACTTCTGCGCGAGCCCCCACTTCACCACGGGCGCGGCGATCGCGGCCTGCTCGACGAGCCAGTCCTTGAACCCGGCAGAGAAGCGCACCCGCCTGGGCACGTCGGTCCGGCTCAGCGCCAACGACTTCTGCTTGAGCAGCTCGACGCGCGGGTGCTCGGGGCTCACCCCCGGAGGCGGCCGCTTCAGCTTCTCCATGCCGCCGGAGACGAGCCCCTTCTTCGCCGCCGCGTCGACCAGCTTCTGCACCGCGGGGCCCGTCTTCTCGTCGAGCACCAGCTTGCGCAGCCGCTGCACGGCCGGGGTCTCGAGCACGTAGAAGCCGAAGGCCACCATGTCCTCCAGGCCCAGCGAGAAGTAGAGCGCGGCCGGGCCCTCCATCGGGGTGAACCCCTCGAAGGGGATCACCGCAGCGACGTGGGTCTTGTAGGGGCTCTTGTCCTTGGTGAAGCGCACGTCGCGGTTGAGCCGGAAGAGCTTCGGCGCGCCCACCTTGCGCCCGTAGACCTTCGACAGCGGCCCGGGGAGCTCGTCGAGCAGCGCCTTCATCGGCGTGAGCCACAGCGCCTCGTACGCGTCACGGTGGGCGTGGAACCACTCGCGGTTCTGCGCCATCGCGAGGCCCTGGAACCAGGAGACCCCGTCCTTCGGGAAGCCGGTGAAGTGCGTGGCAGGCATGGGTTCCTCGTCTAGTACGGCAGTTCGCAAGTTCGTTCGCCGGCTCGATGCCCAACGCGCGAGGAACAGCGGCCTTGAGAGCGGTGGCGACCGGGTTCCCGCACCTGGCTCACCCCGCGCAGGCCCCGCGGCACGACACGAAGATGCGCAACTGAGGAAGCCCACTGGCTCCGAAATAATGAGCGGGTTTCCATTCGTACGCTGTTTGGTGATAAAAATACCCATTTCCGTGTACGATCGGAAACCCGTCCGAGATATCGAGCGCCCCGCGCGCGAGCGACCCAGCTGTGCCGCTCGCGGTCGCGGTCGCGGGGACGGCTCGATTGTGGCACGGACAGATCACCCCACCAGCCGCCTCGGCCAAGCAGTGGGTCACGGTACGGCTCCCCTCGAGAAGTGGGCTGCCGGCGAGGTCCATCATCCAGGTCGCTTCCGCGTGCTGACCGGTGACGAGCTTGCGCGGCCTGAGCAAATCACTCCCCGCCCCCAGGGCGTTGCACCCGACCTGGGAGAGGACGCCGACGGACCCGACGAAGCGAACGACGACGGAAGACAGGCCCCCGATGAACCCGGGTGGTCGCCGACGGTTCGCCCCGCCTGACGCAGCGACCTCGACAGCGAGGTGGCGCCGTGGACCTCCACCGGCCCCCGCCTCCCCTCGAGGAGGTGGTCGGTTGGTCGCCTCGCCGCCGCGTTCCCGAGCCGCCCGCGCCGCAGTTGGCCTTCGACCCGGTCGACGAGGCACTGGCCGAGCGCTTCCCCGCGAGCTCCGCGCCGGCGGGGACGCCAGGTCGTGAGCTCGAGCACTGATCAGCGCCGCGTCAGGACGCCGCGGCGGCCGCAGGCTCGTCGAACAGCGCGTCGGTGGCCGAGACCTTACGGGGACGGCCCCGCTTCTTCGGCACAGGTGCGGCCACGATCACCGGCTCACCATCGGCGCCGACCGTCTCGACGACCACCGGCTTTGCCACCGCCGCCGGCCGGCGCAACCGCGGCAGCGACAGCGCATTGACCTTCACCGCGAGCCCCTCGTCCTGCTCGGCGAAGACCTTGAGGTACGCGTGGAGCCGGTGACCCTTCTTGAGCAGCGCCTCCTGCTCTTCGTCGAGCGCGGACCGCACGGCCTGGAGCTCGGCCTCCACGTGGAGCAGCTCGAGGTGGCGCTCCTTCACCCGCGCCACGGCGTCCTGCAGGGCGCTCGCGTCGAGCTCCGGGAAGCGCACGTCGGGGAGCGAAGAGAAGAGCTGGAGGAGCTGCTGGAGGTCCGGCGCGAGGAGGTCGAGGTCGTTCATGGTCATGTGGGGTGCCCTGAAAGGGCGTTCAGTATCCCTGTCTCGACCCGCGCTGACAACCCCGAAGATCAAAACACCGGCAGCCGGGTCTCGCTTTGGAGCTGCAGGAAGGTGATCAGCTCGACGAACTCGACGCCCAGCCGCACCTCGCCATCGCCCACGCCGCTGGGGACCTCGGCGCCGCCGCAGACGGTGAGGGAAAGGCCCACCGCACGCAGGCCGGTCTGACCGAGCACCACGGTGCTCCACGGCGAACTCCGGCCCGGCACCCAGCGGCCGAGCACCTCGACGCCGGTGAACAAGGCGAGCGCGAGCCGCGAGTCGAGCTTCACGCGCACGAGGTCCACCGTGAAGAAGCCGCCGACGTCGAGCCCCGGTCGCGTCGAGAACAGGCCGCGCACCTCGGCGCCGAAGCGCACCGGGTCGAAGCGCAGGCCGAGCAGCGCGTTGACCCCGAAGAAGAACGGCGCCTCGGGGAGCGACGTCGCGCGCGCGCCTCCGGCGAGCTCGAGCTGCGCGACGACGTGGAGCTCCGGCTCGGTGGTGACCGGCGCGTCGACCGCGCTGGCCACGCTGATCAGCACCGCCCAGGCGAGCGCGCTCACTGCGGGCCTCCTGCCTTCGACGGGTGGATCCGCGGCTCTGCGGGACCCGCCACGCTGATCAGCTGCGCCCAGGCGAGCGCGCTCATCGCGTGCCTCCCGCGTCCCACGCGCCGGCGGGGCAGGTGAAGTACGGAGGTCCCTTCGCCGCCTCCACGCACAGCGGCATCGACTCGTTGATCCGCCGCGCGCCCTCGGCGAGGCGCCAGCGGCCGAACTCGGGGCACATCGGCTGTCCGTAGTCGGCGAACCACTTCTGGAACCCGGGGTCGCCCTCGCGCTGCGCGATGATCGCGCTGAC
>JBBRUE010000129.1:0-11440 GCA_038248085.1 Myxococcales bacterium
GACGCTGCTGTGCGACCTGCTCTCGCCGTCACACGACGTCGAGCAGGCGGTGAACGGCGCCGCGGGTCTGCTCGCCGTGCGGGCGTCCTCGCCGGACCTGGTGCTCTCCGACGTGATGATGCCGGTGATGACGGGCACGGAGCTGTGTGCGGCCCTCAAGTCAGACCCGCGACTGCGGGCGATTCCCGTCGTGCTCCTCACAGCGCGAACGGGCTCCGACGCGGCGCTCGAGGGCTTTGCGGCGGGTGCCGACGAGTTCATCGAGAAGCCCTTCCACCCCCGGGTGTTGCTGGCCCGGGTCCAGGTGCAGCTGCGGTTGCGTGCGCTCTCAGCCCAGCTCGCGGGGCAGGCCCGACTGGCGGCCGTCGGCACGCTGGCTGCGGGGGTGGGGCATGAGGTGCGCAACCCGGTGAACGCCGTGCTCAACGGGGTGAGGGCGCTCCTCAAGCGGGATCTCCCCGCGGACACCAAGCGGTTGCTCGACGTGGTGTCGGAGGGCGCGGTGCGCATCGAGCGCATCAGCGCCGCGTTGCTCGACCACGTGAGCCCCGCCGAGCAGGGGGGCCTGCGGCCGGTCATCGTCAGCAGCGGGCTCGAGGCCACGCTTGCGTTGCTCCAGCATCGTCTGCATGGGGTGGACGTGCACCGGGCGCTCGGGAGTCAGGCGAAGGTGGTGGCGAACGCCATGGAGCTCAACCAGGTGCTGCTGAACCTCCTCGACAACAGCCTCCGCGCTGGCGCCCGGAACGTGTGGGTGCGGACGTCGGACGAGGACTCCCGGGTGCGGGTGTGGGTCGAAGACGATGGCTCTGGCGTGCCTGCAGACGTGGCCTCCCGGCTCTTCGACCCCTTCTTCACGACGCGCGGCGTCGGCGAGGGCACCGGGCTCGGGCTCTACCTTTCCAGGCTCTCGGTCGAGCGATGGGGTGGGAAGATCTCCTTCTCGCCGCGCCCGGGCGGGGGCACTTCTTTTCTGCTCGACCTTCCCCAGGAGGCCCTGTGAACGAGCCCTGCGTCCTCTACGTCGATGACGAGGCGTCCAACCTCGTGGTGTTCGAGGCCGGACTCTCGGCGGAGATCCCCGTCATCACCGCCCAGAGCGGTCTCGAGGCCCTCGAGCTGTTCAAGTCGCATGACGTCGCGGTGCTCCTGACCGATCAACGCATGCCTGGCATGACGGGCGTCGAGTTGATGGAGACCGTTCGGCGCGAGCACCCCGACACGGTGCGGATGCTGGTGACGGCGTACTCCGACCTCGGCGCGGCGGTGGACGCCATCAACCTGGGCAGCGTCGACCTCTACCTCAAGAAGCCGTGGGAGCCGGAGGAGCTCCTCGTCGCGCTGAAGCAGGCGAGGGAGCGCTACGGGTTGGTGCGAAGGACGCGGGAGCTCGAGCGGCGCCTGGTGGAGACCGAGCGGCTCTACGCGCTCGGTGTCGTCGCCGCGAGCATCGCCCACGAGTTGAGGAACCCGCTCTCGGCACTCTCGCTGAGCCACGACTTCATCGAGATGATGCTGCGCGATGGGAAGGTCTCGCGTGCCCTCGATTCGCTCGGCGACGCGCGCAGGGCCGGCAACGACATCCTCGCCATCGCGGACTCCATCGAGTTGTCGACGAGGTCCAGGCAGTCGGGCCATGTCGACCTCCGCGAGGTGGTGGAGTTGGCGGCGCGCTCGGTTCGTTCCGAGGTGCGACGCCGGGGCCAGCTCGAGGTCTTTCTGGTGCCGGTGCCGCTGGTGCAGGGGTCGCGCACGCGATTGGGGCAGGTGGTGCTGAACCTCCTGGTGAACGCGCTCGAGGCCCTCGAACCACAGCTCCCCGACAACCTGGTGCGCGTGGTGCTTCGCGTTTCGGCGTCGCGCGTCGAGCTCGAGGTGTCCGACACCGGCGTGGGGATCGATGAGGCCGTGTTGCCGCGCATCTTCGACCCGTTCTTCACCACCAAGACCGAGGGCGGCACCGGCCTGGGGCTCGCCATTTCCAAGCAGATCGTCGAGGAGCACCAGGGCTCGATTTCAGTCACCAGCCGACGGGGCACCGGGCTCGGGAGAGGGACGACGTTCTTCGTCTCTCTTCCCGCGGCGCCTCCCTGACCCGTGCGCCGCCGCTTCACAACAGGTCGATGCTCAGCACCAACCGCCGCGCATCACCGGGGGGGCTGCGATGGCCGATCGGCCGCACCCCGGGCCAGGCGAGGCCCTTGAACCACCCCACGGCGCCGGTGGGGAGTTGCTCCACCACCGAGTTCTCGCTCACGTTGTAGAGCGGGCCGAGCACCCACTGCGTGCCCCCGCCGGCCAGCGTGGTGATCAGCCGGCAGTGGAGCCGGTTGAGGTGAAACGACGGACACAGCGGTGCCTGGGTGAGCGCGACCCGCACGCCCACGACGTCCACCTCGAACAACGAGGCGTGGAGGTCTACCAGCAGGCGCGCGCGTTCCAGCACGGCGGGTGACGCGACCAGGGGCTCGAGGGCCGAGAGCTCGTCGCCTGCGGCCCCCACTTCGCTCGACCACGCGAACGGTTCCCGCTGCAGCACCTCCGTCGCGTCGGGCAGCGCGTCCTGCTGCCACCACACCAGCGCCACCGGGTCCTCGTAGAGGCGCACCAGCGCCGAGGGCGCGTCGACCTCGACGATCTGCTGGGGCACCGGCCCTTTGCGGTTCTGCTGCTGCTTGCCCTTCATCGCTTCGTCCCGCGGTCCGCCTTCACCAGGGCTGCGTACGCCCCCGGCGCGACGCCGACCACCGCTTTGAAGTCGCGCGCGAAGTGAGGCTGGTCGCCGTAGCCGAGCTCCAGCGCGAGGGCGGCGAGGTCGACGTTCGGGTCGCGCTTGAGCCGCTCGTTTGCCTCGTGCAGCCGGTAGCGCTGCAGCACCCACTTCGGTTTCACGCCCACCAGCCGCTCGAAGTAGCGCTGCAGGGTTCGTTTCGTCACCCCGGCGCGCGAGGCGAGCTGCTCGACCTTCACCAGCGCTCGATCGTTCGCCGCGGCCTCGACGAGGTCCCGCATCTCGCGAGCGAGCGGCTCGTCGTCGCGTACCCGCTCGCGCAGGAACGCCTCGGCGGGTTCGACGCCCGACTCGAAGTCACCTCCCGCGAGCGCTTTCGCCAGCCGGCTGCCCGGGCGCCCGAAGACCGAGTGCATCGACACGACGCGGTTCGCGAGCTCCGACACCGGCGCGCCATAGACGGCGTGGAACATCGCCGGCCTGAACTTGATGCCGAACACGCGCCCCTTCCCGGTCAGCGTGCGCGTGAAGCGCGTGGTGAACACCCCGGCCACCTCGGCGCGCGGGCCTTCGACGGTCACGTGGATCGACGGGTGGGGCAGCGTCTGCGCGTGCACCGGGGGCCGGCCCCGCAGGTCCCACTCGACGGACCAGAAGTGCTCGATGGCGAAGCGGAGCTGCGGGTGGGGCGCGAGGCGCGCATGGCGAACCGGCGCGACCTCCGTGCCGTGCAACACGCCCCGCGCGGGCCCGGCGATGTCGCGTTTCTGCAAGACGCGGGGCGAACGCGGTGGGTACACGCTCGACATGCACGAACTCTACACGCGGTACTCGCTCGACGTGGCCGCCTCTCCGCAGGCGCTGTGGGCCGTCCTCACCGAGCCGAAGTTCACCCGGCAGTACCTCTTCGGCTGCGAGGCGATCACCGACTGGAAGGTGGGCAGCGCGCTCCTCTGGCGCGGCCAGCACGAAGGGAAGTCGATGGACTTCGTCACCGGCCACGTCGTCGCGTTCGAGCCGGGCCAGGTGCTCGCGTACACGACGTTCGACCCTCACGGCGGGCTCGCCGACGTCCCCGGCAACTACGTCACCGTGCGCTGCGTGCTCACCGCGCTGCCGGCTGGCGGCACGCGCCTCGACTGGTCGCAGGGAGACTTCGCGAAGGTGCAGAACGGCGAGGCGCGCTTCGCCGACGCCTCGAAGGGCGGCGACGGCGTCCTGACGCAGCTCAAGGCGCTGGCCGAGGCGCTCTGACCTGCAGCCGGCGTCGCGTCACCCGCTCCCTCCCGGCGCGCAGGTGATATCGACGCGCCCATGAGCGAAGCCGTCGCGTTGCTGGTGTCGCTGTCGAAGGCCGCCCTCGACCGCGGTGCGTCGGTGTTGACCGAGCCCGAGCTCTACCGGGTGTTGATGGCGGCGGGGCTCCCGGTGCCCGAGCACGAGCTGCTCCCGCCGAACGGAGCGCAGGGGAGCGCGCTCACCGGGCCGGTGGTGCTCAAGGTCGTCTCGCCCGACATCCTCCACAAGAGCGACCTCGGCGGCGTGCGCTTCCTCGACGGGTCCCAGGCCACGCCGGAGTTCGTCGCCGAGTTCCTGCGCCGGGTGTCCGCGCGCTACGCGGTGAGCTACGGGCGCGCGCCCGAGCTGCACGGCGTGCTGGTGATGAAGCGCGTCGACTTCGACGCCACCCGGCCCGGCGCGGAGGTCATCGTCGGCTTGCGCGCCAGCCCCGACTTCGGCCTGGTGGGGATGATCGGCCTGGGCGGGGTGAAGACCGAGTTGTTCGGCGCGAAGCTCCCGCGGCACGAAGCGGCGGCCCTGTTCTCTCCCACTTCGCCGGGCGACGCGCTGCGCGAGCTGAAGCGCACGCTGGTGTACCGCGACCTCGCCGGCGAGCTGCGCGGCAGCACGCGCGCAGTGGAGGACGTGACGTGGGTGAAGCTCCTCGCGTTCCTGGCCGAGGTGGCCCAGGCGATGCCGAAGGTGGGCGTCGAGGGCGCCCCCGCGCTCGAGGAGCTGGAGTTCAACCCGTTGCTCGTCGATCGCGGCGGCCGCCTGGTGCCGGTGGACGCGCTCGCGCGGTTGACGCGCGCCCACGCGGACCCGGTGCGGCCCCCGGTGGCGAAGCTGCGCGCGTTCTTCGAGCCGAAGACGGTGTGCGTCGCCGGCGTGTCGTCGAAGAACGTCAACCTGGGGCGGATCATCCTCCGCAACCTGCTGCGCGACGGGTTCACGCCTGATCAGCTCACGGTGATCAAGCCCGGTGACGTGGAGATCGACGGCGTGCGCTGCGTGAATGGCCCGGCGGATCTCCCCGGTCGCGTGGACCTCGCGGTGCTGGCGGTCGCGGCGGGCGCGGTGCCGGAGATGATGGCCGGCTTCGTCGAGCACCAGAAGGCCGAGGCGCTGATCGTCATCCCCGGCGGCATGGCGGAGAAGGAAGGCGGGGCAGAGAAGCAGCGCCTGGTCGAGGAGGTGCTGCGTCGCTCGCGGGGAACCCCGTGGGGCGGCCCGGTGGTGTGCGGCCCGAACTCGATGGGCGTCACCTCGACGCCCGGGCACTACGACACCACGTTCATTCCCGAGCACCGCATGCCGCCGCGGCGCGGGAGCGTGCGCAACCTCTCCTTCATCAGCCAGAGCGGCGCCTTCACCATCACCCGCGGGAGCCACCTCGGGCAGATCGTCCCCCGCTACCTGGTGAGCGCCGGCAACCAGATGGATCTCGGCATCGCCGACTTCGTCTCGTACGTCGCGGCCGACCCCGAGGTGCGCGTCATCGCGGCGTACGTCGAGGGGTTCAAGGCCGGTGACGGCGAGCGCTTCGTGAAGGCCGCCGCTGCGGCGCGCGCCGCGGGGAAGCAGGTCATCCTCTACAAGGGCGGGCGGTCGGTCGAAGGGCAGGGGACCGCGGCCGGACACACCGCGGCGATCGCCGGTGACTACCGGGCGTGCTGGCACCTCGCGCGCGCGGTGGGCGTGCTCGTCGCCGAGTCCTTCGCGGACTTCGAGGGCCTGGTGCGCGTGTCGTGCGCGCTGGCGGGCCGGGAGCGCAAGGGGCCGCGCGTGATGTTGATGAGCAATGCGGGCTTCGAGGTGGTGGGCATGGCTGATCAGCTGCGCGGTGAAGGCCACGCGCTCGAGCTGGCGAAGCTCTCGGCAGCGACGCGGGAACGGGTGCTCGCCGCGCTGGTGCGCTGCAAGGTGGACGAGCTGGTCGACGTGAAGAACCCGCTCGACGTGACGCCCTCGGCGCCCGACTCGGCGCACCTGGAGATCGCCCGGGCGGTGCTCGAAGACGAGGGCGTCGATGCGCTGGTGATGGGCCTGGTGCCGATGGCGCCGACGCTGGCGGCGCTCGGGGAGGCCCTGCTCGGCGCCGAGAGCCTCGCGCGCACGATGCCTGCGCTGTTCGCCGCGACGAAGAAGCCGGTGGTGATGGTGGTCGATGGCGGGGCGCTCTACGCGCCGTTGATCCAGGCGCTCGAGGACGGCGGCATCCCGGTGTTCCACCGCGCTGACGAAGCGGTGCGCGCGCTGGGGGCCTGGCTGGCGGAGTGAGTGGTTGCTCGAAGGGTGTGGAGCGCGCCCCTATTTACGGGCATGTCTTGCCATTGATACGGTTGGCGCATGAAGACGGTCAAGACCACCTTCGAGCTCGACCAGCGACTGCACGCCCGCCTCAAGACGATGGCGGGCCGGCTCGGTATCAACGCGCGAGACCTGGTCGCGGAGGGCATCGAGCTGGCCCTGGCGCGCTACCAGGGGGCGGGCGACCAGAAGGAACTCGCCGCCCGGGCGAAGGCGGCGCGCGAGCGGCTGCGGGCCGGGTACTTCGATGGGCCCCCTGACCTGAGCGAGTCCTACGAAGGGCGCCTGCTCAGCGCCGCCGAGCCGGTCGCCCCGTCCACGCCGTGAGGGCCTGCTTCATCGACACCTGGGCGTACGTCGCGCTCGCGAACCGGCGCGACGCCGGTCACGAGGTCGCGCTCGAGGTCGACCAGTTCCTCGCCGACGAGGGCTGGACCCAGGTCACCTCGGAGTGGGTGCTCGACGAGACGGTGACGCAGCTCCACCTGCTGGCGGGCGCGGCGGTCGTCAGCCGGTTTCTCGATGACCTCGATGCCCAGCTCAAGGCGCGGCAGGTGATGCTGCTCAACGTCTCCACCCCCCGCTTCGACGCCGCCGTCCGCCAGTTCCGCGCGCTGGCTCCGAAAGTCCCGCGCCTGTCGTTGACCGACTGCACGACCTTCGCGCTGATGACCGAGCTGGAGATCCGCTGGGCGTTCACCGCCGACAAGCACTTCTACGCCGCCGGTCCGCGCATCGGCCCGTTGGTGGCGCGGAATGACGGCGCGTTCACCTTTCGCGCCCCCGTGCCCTGAGACCTTCACCCGATGCGTGACGAGCCCTGCGAGGCATGGAAGCGGGGTACGGTGACGCCGATGTCGCGTGCGTTCTCTGTGCTGGTAGTGCTGCTGCTCTCGGCGTGTGGCCGAACCGAGCCGCTGCGGGGACCCATCGAGGTGGAGCCGCCGGAGCCCCCGCACGCCGCGGTGGAGATCGACGCCGGCACCGCGCTGGACGGTGGGCAGATCATCTCTGGCCCGTGCATCGGCCTCTCGCAGACCTGCCCCTCGGGCTTTCACTGCGAGTCGGGGAGCTGCGTGCTCAACGGAGACGACGCCGCGTTGCAGGTGACGCTCCAGTGGCAGAACTCGCCGCGCACGCCCGACGACCTCGACCTGCACCTCATCGAGCCCGCGGGCAGCAGCACCTGCGAGATTTACTTCGGCACCGGCGGCCTGTTCTCGTGCACCCCGGTCGGCATTCTCGACCTCGACGCCAACGCGGGCTGCTTCGACACCACCGCGACCTCGGGCCTCGCCTTCGACACCGAGAACATCATCTACCCGCCGAACGTGCCGGTGCCGGTCGGCCACTACATCGTGCGCGTCGACTACTACGCCGAGTGTCTCGCGGGCGTCGAGGTGCCCTTCGTGGTCACCGTGCGTAAGGGCACGACCATCACCCGGCGCACCGGCGTGTTCCGCCCCGGCACGGCAGACTCGGGAGACCTCGGCTCGGGCCTCACGATGATCGAGTTCGACATTCCCTGACGGTGCGCCTCCGGTTGCCGGGCACGGCGCGAGATGCCAAGAGCTTGGCCCTGCTGCCGACCAAGGAGTCCTGATGGCTCGCCGCCTCGCCTTCGCCCTCACGCTGGCCTTCACCGCGTCCTGCTCGGCCCCGCCCGTCGTCGCGCGCTACCGCGTCGGAGGTACGGTCACCGGTCTCGAGGGGTCAGGCCTGGTGCTCCAGCTCAACGGGTCCGACGACGTGGTCGTGCGCACCAACGGCGAGTTCACCTTCGACCTCCCGGTGCCGAACTTCGAGCCCTACGACGTGAGCGTGAAGACGCAGCCCGCGAGCCCGACGCAGCGGTGCGCGGTGCTGCACGGTTCAGGCGCGCTGGCGGGGCGCAACATCACCGACGTCGAGGTCACCTGCGCGACGCAGACCTTCGCGGTGGGCGGCACCGTGTCCGGCCTCGAGGGCAGCGGCCTCGTGTTGCGCAACAACGGGGGCGACGACCTGATCATCACCACGAACGGTCCCTTCCGCTTCGCCAACCCGGTGGTGAGCGGCGCCTCGTACTCGCTGGCCGTCGCGGTGCAGCCCACGTTGCCCACCCAGGTCTGCTCGATTCAGAGCGGGTTCGGGGTCGTCGGCTCGGGCGCGGTGCTGGACCTCGCGGTGGTCTGCGTGACGCGCCCGGTGTCGCTCGGCGGCCGGGTGACGGGGCTCGTCGGCTCAGGCCTCGTGCTGCAGAACAACGGCGCGGGGGACCTCGTTCTCCAGCCCGGCGCCACCAGCTACGCGTTCACCGTGCCGCGTGACGCGCTCTACACGGTGACGGTGAAGACGCAGCCGACCAGCCCCAACCAGAGCTGCACGGTCGCCAACGCGGGCGGCACCACGACGAGCAGCGACGTCACGAACGTCGACGTGACGTGCACCACGGATCTCCTCGCGGTCGGCGGCACGGTCACCGGGCTGAGCGGCGCGGGGCTGGTGCTGCGCGACAGCTCCGGCACGAACCTCCCGGTGGCGGCGGGGGCGACGAGCTACCACTTCGATCTCCCCAGCGGCGCGGCGTACGCGGTGACCATCGCCAGCCAGCCGGTGAACCCCAGCCAGGTCTGCGCCGTCGCCAACGCCACCGGCACGGTCGCCGGGGTGGCCATCACCAACGTGCACGTCACCTGCACCACCACCGCGTTCACCGTGGGCGGCACGATCAACGGGCTGACGGGCACCGGCCTCGTGCTGCAGAACAACGGCGGCGCGGATCTCCTCGTTCCCCCCGGCGCGACGACGTTCTCGTTCGCGTCGCTCAGCGGGGCTGCCTACGCGGTGAGCGTGAAGACGCAGCCGATCAGCCCCACCCAGTTCTGCGCGGCCTCGAACGCCACGGGCACGGTCACCACGGCCAACGTGACGAACCTGGTCATCACCTGCGCGACGTCGACCTTCACCGTGGGCGGGACGATCACCGGGCTCGTGGGCACCGGGCTCACGTTGCAGAACAACGCCGGGAGCGACCTCACCCCCGCCGCCGGCGCGACCCAGTACAGCTTCACCGTCCCCAGCGGCACGTCCTACGCGGTGACGGTGCGCAGCCAGCCGGTCAACCCGAGCCAGACCTGCGCGGTGGTGAATACGAGCGGAACGGTGACGGCCAACGTGACGAACGTGCACGTCACCTGCGTGACCTCGAGCTTCACGGTCGGAGGCACCCTCACCGGGCTGGTGGGCGCCGGGCTGGTGCTGCGCAACAACGGCGGGAGCAACCAGACCCTCGCCACGGGCTCGACCGGCTACACCTTCACCGTCGCCAGCGGCGGCGCGTACGCGGTGACGGTGTTGACGCAGCCGTCGAACCCCACGCAGAGCTGCCTGGTGTCCAACGCGTCGGGCACGGTGACCTCGGGCAACGTGACGAACGTGAACATCACCTGCACCACGACCAGCTTCACCGTCGGGGGCGCCATCAGCGGGCTGCTCGGGGGCGGGCTGGTGCTCCAGAACAACCTCGGCGCGGACCTGCCCCTCGCGGCGGGAGCGGGCACCTATTCGTTCACCGTCCCCAGCGCCACCGGCTACTCGGTGACGGTGAAGACGCAGCCGACCACGCCCACCCAGGTGTGCACGGTGGCGAACCACACCGGCTCGGTCTCGAACGTCAACGTCACCAACGCGACCATCAGCTGCGTGAGCAGCCCCTTCACCATCGGAGGCCCCATCACCGGGATGGTCGGCACGGGTCTCGTGCTGCAGAACAACGGCGCCAATGACGTCACCCCGGCGGCGAGCGCGACCAGCTATTCGTTCAGCGCGGTCAGCGGCACCCCGTACGCGGTGACGGTGAAGACGCAGCCGACCAACCCCACCCAGGTCTGCACCGTCGCGATGCCCACCGGCACCGTGCCCAACGGCGACGTGACGAACCTCGCGGTGAACTGCACCTGCTCGCCGTACTGCCCGCGCATCGTGGTGCTCGCGGGAACGAAGAGCCTGACCGCGGGGCACGTCGCCGCCAATTCGATTCCTGGGGGCGCGTGGACCGTGGCGCGGCTCGCCGGCACGACGCAGAGCGGCACCGCCCTCGCGATGCTCGATGACGGCACGAGCGTGGCCCTGGTGCGCAACAACGTCGACGACGCGCTCAAGTTCACCCGCTGGAGCGGCGCCACGTGGTCAGCGTTGGCCGACGTCGGTGCGGGCGTCACCACCCAGGGCAAGCCGAGCCTCGCCGGCGGAGCGACGGCCGAGGCCGTCTTTCATGGGGTGGACTTCAAGCACTACAACGCCACCTTCACGGGGAGTTGGAGCGCGATCGGCACCGTGGGGAGCCCGCGCTCGCCCATGGGACTGCAGGTGTTCGGCCCGAGCGTGCCGGTGGTGCTCAACCGCGGCTCCGGGAACCTCACCGTCGCGTACGTCGAGGACGGCAGCAACCGGCCCACGGCGATCGATTTCTCACCGATGTACTGGCAGACGCCGGTCAACGTCAGCACCGACGTCGTCTCGACCACAGGGCCCTGGCCGTCGCCGTCACTGGTCGCGCCGAGCTCCGGGCCCACGCTGCTGATGACGTGGCACACGGGCGTCCAGTTCCGCTACTCGACGTCCACCGCTGGCACGTGGTCGGCTCCGGCCAACATCACCAGCGCGCTCTCGGTCGACCCCGCGGTGATGCTCGCGCTCCCCGGCGGCGAAGTGTTGATGCTCTTCCGCGGGCTCGACAACAACCTCTACGCGCTCTCGTACATCAGCAATGGCTCGTGGGGACTGCCGGCCCAGGTCATCACCGGCATCGCGCTTCTTTCCTCGCCCGCCGTCGCGAAGGGGCAGGGCGGCGCGCTGGCCGAGGTGGCCTACGTGGGGACCGATGGCGCGGCGTACCACCTGCGGCTCGCGGCCAACCGCACCTGGACCGCGCCGGTACAGATCGCCACCTCGGTCGACTTCGTGTCGATCGCCTCCGGGCCCTGACCGCGTCGAAGCCGGTGCAGTTGCGACGCGTCACACGCATGTCATACGTTTCCGGTCATGGCGGCGACCCGTGGCAGAATCTTGAGTGTGCGCGTCACGGCGCCTCTCGATCGGCGGCTCAAGGCGCGCGCCCGCGCGACGCGCAAGACC
>JBBRUE010000130.1:0-11405 GCA_038248085.1 Myxococcales bacterium
ACACGCACGGCCTGAAGGTACGCAGCGTGAACTTCGGCGGCGGCTGCGGTGTGCTCGAACCAGGGCAGGAGCTCGACAACGTCTCCGCGGGGAAGCGACTGGAGGCCATGCTCACCAGGTTCCGCGCGGCGACGGGGGAAGGCCTCGAAGCCGTGCTCGAACCCGGGCGATGGCTGGTCGGTCCCGCCGGCCTGTACGTCGCGCGCGTCGTCTCGGAGAAGGTCTCGCGGGGCACGCACTTCACCGTCCTCGACGGCGGCATGAACCACCACCTCGGCGCGGCTGGGCATCACGGTCCGCGGCTCCCGCTGATCAACCTCACCCGCCCCGACGCACCGCCCGTCACCCGCACCGTCGTGGGGCCGCTGTGCACCCCGCTCGACACCCTCGGCGTCGACGTGACGATCCCGGAGCCGCGGTTGGGCGATCTCCTCGCCGTCGTGAACTCTGGGGCCTACGGCTACACCTTCAGCCCCCTGCACTTTCTCGGGCACGCCTTGCCGAAGGAGATCGTCCTCAGGGCTGGTGACCCAGGTCAGGCCGGGTAGCTGGCGATCTTCTCGCGCAGGCGCGCCGCGAGACCTGCGTGGGCCCCGCCGAGCGCGTCGTGGATCTGCTGCGCCTCCACGAGGTACTGCGCGCACTTCTCGTTCGACCAGTGCGGCGGGGGCGGCTCGAGGTTGGTGATGCGATCGGCCAGCTTCACCAGCTGCACCTCGCGCGGCTGCAGGAGGATCCGCCGCAGGCTGTCCGCCATCTGCTCACCCTTCGGCAGCGACTCGTTCTTCGTCAGCGCGCTCACCCCGTCGGCTACCGCCGCCCCGAACTCCGCGCGCAAGGTGTCGGCCGAGACGCCCGCGTCCTCCATGCAGTCGTGGAGCAGCGCGCACTGCATCGAGAGACCGACGTCGAAGCTCCCGTCAGCCGCGCGCAGCACCTCGCTGGCGACCTTCACCACGTGCACCACGTACGGCGCGCCCGAGCCCTTGATCACCTGCGGCCCGTGCACCCGCGCCGCGAAGTCGAGCGTCCGCTTGAAGAGATCCTGGTTCCAGCTCACGGGTGGTTCCTCCGCTTCATCGCGTCGTAGGTCGCGTACTTGTACGCCTCGGACAGCGTCGGGTAGTTGAAGCAGGCCTCGATGAACAGGTCGGCCCCCGCGCCGGCGAGCATCGCGGTGAGCCCGATGTGCACCAACTCCGTCGCGCCTTCAGCGATGCAGTGCACGCCGAGCAACTTCAGGTCGTCGCGCCGGAACAGCAGCTTGAGCGCCCCCGTCTCGCCGATCATCTGCCCCCGCGCGTTCTCGCTGAACTGCGCCACGCCCTTCACGTAGTCGATCCCCGCGGCGCGCAGCGACTCCTCGGTCTCGCCGGCCATCGACACCTCGGGGATGGTGTAGATGCCGTAGGGGAACAGCGGCGCGACGCGGGTCTTGTACTTGAGGTCGAAGAAGTCGACGACCGCCACCCGGGCCTGCTCCATCGAGGTCGAGGCGAGCGCGGGGAAGCCGATCACGTCACCGACCGCCGCGATGTGCGGCACCTTCGTGCGGAAGCGCGCGTCGACGTCGATCAACCCGCGCTTGCCGGGCGTCAACCCCGCCTTCTCGAGCTGCAGCTGCTCGGTGTTCCCGGTGCGCCCCGCGCAGATCAGCGCCAGGTCCACCTCGAGCCGTTCCCCCGACGACAGCCCGAGCTGCACCCTGCCCGCCCCCGTCTCGCACGTGCGCACCTGGGCCTCGAAGCGGAAGTCGATCTTC
This sequence comes from Myxococcales bacterium, assembly GCA_038248085.1. Lineage (GTDB taxonomy): Bacteria > Myxococcota > Myxococcia > Myxococcales > Myxococcaceae > Archangium_A. The sequence continues at coordinate 1,763 of JBBRUE010000130.1, forward strand.
AGCGCCTTCATGCGCTCGACCAGCCACCCCACCACCTCGCCGTCGAGGAAGCCGAGAATGGCCGGCTTGGCGTCGACCACCGTCACCTTCGTGCCCATGGCCGCGAAGAGGCACGCGTACTCGCAGCCGATCACGCCCCCGCCCACCACCACCATCGCCCCCGGCATCTGGTTGACGCGGACGATCTCGTCGGAGTCGTAGACGTCGGGGTGATCGAACGGGAATGAATCGGGCCGATGCGGCCGGCTGCCGGTGGCGATCAAGATGTGCCGCCCCGTCACCCGTTCCTCGCCGACTTGCAGGGTGTGCGCGTCGACGAACGACGCCGCGCCGTGGAACACCGTGACCCCGTGCCGCGCGAGGTTGTCGCTCATGCGCCCGCGCTCGGCCGCCGTCACGCGCTCGAGGCGAAAGAGAAAGTCGCCCACCTGCGCCGCGCGCCCCAGCGCCATGTCGACGCCGTGCAGCCCGCGCTGCCGGAACCCCGAGAGGTAGAGCGCCGTCTCGCGCAGCGTCTTCGAGGGCAGCGTGCCGGTGTTCACCATCGCGCCGCCGTGGTGGGGCTCCTTCTCGATGAGCGCCACCTTCTTGCCGAAGAACGCCGCCTGCACGGCGCCCTTTTCACCCGCCGCGCCCCCGCCGATGACCACCAGATCGAAGTCAGCCATGAGCGGCGGAAGCGTAGTCAGAGCCCGGCGCGGACGTCGCTGTCGATGCTCACCGGGTGCCCGAGCGCCTCGGCGAACTTCACCCACAGCTCGAGCGCCCGCGCCTGCCCGTGGGCCTGGAACCACGCGACGCTCACTGCCGGAGGCCGCCCGTCGAGCAGGTCGCGCAGGGCGCCGACCACGTACTTCGAGGCCGCGCTGCCGTCGGCGTACTTCTCGGCCCGGGGGAGCATCGCCCGCGCCTGGGTGGTGTTGCCCGCGCACAGCCAGGTCAACGAGAGGAGCGCCGCCGTCTCGGCCGGGTCGAGCTCTTCCGACCACGTGCCCTTGCGATCCTCGAGGAGGTCGAGGCACGCGAGGAAGTCGGAGCGGGCGAGGCTGAGCAGCAAGGTGTCGCGCTTCTCGAGGTGCTTGAGCAGCTTGAGCAGCCCCGCGAGGTGGCGCGTCCACGCGACGAGGCCCGGCCAACCGTTCTCTTCGGCCGCCCTCCGCGCCTTGGTGAGGTGCGCCTCCGCCTTCACCGTGTCGAGCTGCTGCACGTGGACCATCGCCATCGCTGCCGGCCCGTAGGCGCGCGCCAGCAGGTTTCCGATCTGATCGGAGATCGCGACGTAGCGCTCCTGACAGGCGATCGAAGCGCCGTATTCGCCCGCGTAGCCGAGGGTGAGGCCGAGGTTGTGCAGCGCCACCGCCTCGCGCCGGCGGAAGCCGATGTTGCGGGCGAGGTCGAGGCTGCGCTCGAAGCCGGCGCGCGTCGCCGAGAGCTCGCCGTCGCGCAGGTGGAGCAACGCGCGGGCGTTCCACGCGATGCATTCCTCCTTCGTCTCGCCGCGCGCCCGCGAGAGGGTGATCAGCTCGTCGGCCAGCGCCCGCGCCTGGGCCGGGTCTCCACCGCGCGAGTGGGCCACCTGCTCGGCGCGGAGAAACGCCATGGTGTGGAAGCTCGCCTGAATCAGCTCGGCCGGAACCCGCTGACGAGTGGTCTGGCAGATCTGCAGCGCGAGCCCGCCGTCCGAGAGCACCTCGGCGGCGAACCATGCCCAGGTCCGCGCCATGCGCAGCCACAGCGCCGCGGAGGCCGGCGTGAGCTTGAGCTTCTGCAGCCGGGCCTGGGTCGACTCGAAGGCCCGCCTGGTCTCCGCCGCCTGGCCGAGCTGCGAGAGGCCCTCGGCGCGCACCAACTCCAGCGCCGCCTGGGCCTCCTCGCTCGAGAGGCGATCCCACCGCTCGAGTTCATCCTGGGCGTGGCGTCACCACGTCGCTCCACGCGGCAGGCAGCGCGAGGGAGCCCCCCGAGGCGAGCTGACCGACGGCAGCGGCCGTAGTGAGGGAGCGCTGCACCTCGCCTCGGAAGAGTTCGTCTTCTGCGAGCAGGCGACCCAGCACGAGCCGGCGCACGCCCGAGGCCGTGGCCTCTGCCTTGCGCAACGAGAAGGTGCCTCCGCCGAGCCGCGCCGAGAGTTCCCACGCCAGGCTCAGTCGCGCCGTGTCTCCCACCGCCTCCGCCGCGCGGATCGCCTGCGGCAGCGCGACCTGCCAGAGCGCGGGCGACGTTCCCCGCAACAACGCCGCCTCGGCCCACGCCCCGACCGCCGTCAGCCAGGTGCGCGCGGAGGCCGCGGGGACCTCCGGCATCTGCGCCGGAAAACGGAGCCAGACCTCGTCTTCCCCTCCGCATCGCAGCGTGGGGCCGCGGCGGACGAACATTCGCCCTTCGAGCGACCGCACCACGTCGGCCTGACCCGCGCCGAGCACGGCCTCGAGGGCCGAGAAGGGGAGCCGGCCACCGCAGGCCGAGAGCACGCCCAGGAGCTCGCCCTCGATCGTCGGCAGCTGCGGCGCCAGCCGGCGCACCAACGCCTCGGCCGTGGTGGGCGCGCCACCCTCGAGCCCCGCCGACTGCAGCAACCGGGCGGTGAGCACCACGCCGCGGGCCGAGGCGGCAGTGGTCGGAAAGGCGGCCGCCAGCGACTGGAGGTCCAGCGGGGGCAGCGCCAACTCCTTCACCCGACCCGTGGTCCGCAGGAGGCGGAGCCTCGGCTCGAGGAGCAGCCGCTCGTCGTCGCGAACGGCCAACACCACGAGCCCGGGCGTGGTGGCGCCCTGGGCCAGCTGCTCGACGAGCCGCACCGACTCGGCGTCGGCCGACACCGCGTCGTCGAACACCCACGCCCACGTGCCGCCGCTGGACGAAGCGAGCCAGCGGCCGACCTCGGCGAGAGCGCCTTCCCACCGGCTCTTCGGGTCGAGGCGCGCCGTCTGGAAGTCGTCGCGGGTGAAGCCCATCGCGAAGGCGAGGAACTCGCGCGCGAGGGGATCGAGGTCGGGCAGCGAGGTGTCGAGCGTCTCGAGGAGCGCCTGGCCAGTGGTCGCCGGGCCGAGCCCCAGCCGCGTGCGGAGCAACCCGTCGACCACGCCCCCGGGCTGGACCCCGACGCGCTCGCAGTCGATGACGTCAGCCCGGTCGCCCCGTCCGCGGACCTCTTCGGCGAAGGACCTCAGTGCCGTGGTGAGGCCCGCGCCGCGCGGCGACGAAAGCACCACCACCCGAACGCCGTTGTCGCCGACGCACGCCTCGAGCTCGGCCATGAGTGCACCGTGTCGCATTTGACTCCCCCCGACCGTTCCGCATGACAGCCGTCAGCGGCAAGCGGCGAACTTGAGCACAAGGCGACCTCGCCGCCCATCGGCGCCGGAAGCGGGCGTCACGAGCGGGGTTCAGCGCCCCACGGCCTCGACGTGCTCGAGGAGCTGCCCGAGCATGCGCCACGTCGCACCCCACACCACGTGCTGGCCGTCGTCCCACACGAAGACGTCGCGGTCGGCCTGGTAGAGGTGGCGCTTCTCGCGGCGCAGGCGCCAGAGCGGCGCGGCCATGACCTCTTCGATCTCCACGGGGTTCGGCGTGAGGTGCACGTCGTGGGGCACCACCCCGACGAACGGCGTGACCCAGTACGAGGTCACCGTGGGCATCGCCCCGAGCAGCCCGAGGACGTCGACGTCATCGGGTGAGATGCCGAGCTCCTCGCGCGTCTCGCGCAGCGCGGTGTGCAGCGGGGTCACGTCGCCCGCCTCGCGGCCTCCTCCCGGGAAGGAGATCTGCCCGGGGTGCGTGCGCAGCGTCATCGGCCGGCGGGTGAGGTAGGCGAAGGGTTCGCCGTCACGCCAGAAGAGGGGGGCGAGCACCGCGGCTTCCTTGAGCTGCAGTCCCGGCGCTTCGAAGGTCTTCGACGGTGAGCGATGAAGATGCTCCCGGAGCCTCGCGAAGAAGTCCTGGCCTGGTCCGATGAGCGAGGCCGCCATGGGCAGAACCTAGCGCTCCAGCCGCCAGCGTCGCCCACCGTTCTTGGAGTGCAGCGCGAAACGGCCCGGCCCAATGGTGGGGTGGTGCAGCCCGGTGAAGTCGAGCGCCGCCGCGGGCCCGCCCGGCCGCCACCACGGCCAGACGTACGCGTCGTGGAGCAGCAGCTCGTCGTCGACCGAGAACACGAGCGTGAGGTCGTCGCCGGCCACGGTCCAACCCTCGAAGCTGGCGAGGTAGTTCGGCTTGGGGACCGAAGCGCGGTGCTCGAAGGTGCGGCCCTCGTCTTCGCTCACCAGCAGTTCCAGCGACGGTCCCGGCCCTTCGATCTGGCGCTCGCCCAGCGCCCACAAACGGCCGTCGTGCACCTCGACCGCGAGGAAGGCGTTGAAGTCGTCGAAGACCAGCACCCGGTCGCCCCGGCGCACGACGGCGAAGGTGAGCACCGGCTCGACGGCATCGGTGGCGCGGAAGAAGTCGACCCCGCCGACCGCGTACTCGAGCGCCAGCGACCCGGCGTCGGGCGCGCCGACCGACCAGGTGAGCGGCGTCGACGGGGTCTCGACGCTCGGGCCCCGCCTGACGAAGTACACACCGAGGAGCAGGCCGGTCACCGCGAAGGCGACGGCGGCCCTGGTCACGGCTGGAGCACGCCCGCGGTCAGCAGCCCGATCAACGCCAGGCCCAGCACGACGCGGTACACCACGAACACCAGCATCGAGCGGGTGCGCACGAAGTTGAGCAGCCACGAGATGGCCCCCAGCCCCGCGACGAACGAGACCACGGTGCCCACCACCAGCGCGGCGATCGGCGCGCGGGCCGGGTCGGTGACGATGTCCTTGAGCGACAGGAGCCCGGCCAGCGTGGTGGCGGGAATCGAGAGCAGGAACGAGTAGCGGGCCGCGTCTTCCCGGCGCAGGCCCAGCGAGAGCGCGCCGGTGATGGTGGTGCCGCTGCGGCTGCTCCCGGGGATCAGCGCCAACGCCTGCCACAGCCCGATGATCAACCCGTCCTTGAGGGTGAGGTCGGCCAGGGTGCGCTTGTGCGAGGCCACCTTCTCGACGACGAACAGCACCACGGCCAGCACGATGAGCGAGGCCGAGATGACGTACAGCGAGCGCAGCGAGGTCTTGATCGCCGACTTGAAGAGCAGCCCCATCACCGAGATGGGAATGGTGCCCAGGCCGACGAACCACGCGAGGCGCGAGTCTTCGGTGCCGAACGGTTGGCGATCGACGATCCCGCGCAGGAACGCGCGGGTCAGCTTGACGATGTCCTTCGCGAAGTAGGCGAGCACGGCGGCGACGGTGCCGAGCTGGATGACGGCCGAGTACGCCGCGCCCGGGTCGTCCCAGCCCAGGAGCGCGGGCACGATGCGCAGGTGCGCCGTCGAGGAGATCGGCAGGAACTCCGTGAAGCCCTGCACCAGGCCGAGAATGATCGCTTCGAGGAGGCTCACTGCTTGACCGAGGAGAAGAGATCCCACACGTCGCCGCCGAGCTCGGCCTTCTTGAGCTCCCACGCGGCGAGCACGTCGGCGGTGTGCGCGAGGTACTCGGCGCTGGCCTCGAAGCGGTGCTCCTTCGCGTACTGCGAGAGGAACTCCCTCAAGACCGGGGACAGGAAGTGGGTCGCCAGGGTCACCTGGCTGCCGTCGAGGTACTCGGTGAAGCGCACCGCGAAGCCGGACGCGCCGACCACGTTCGTCTCGACGCGCACCACCTCGCCCTTCACCGTCACCGAGCGCCCCTTGGCCGGGAGCTGGAGCTGGATGAGGAGCCGGGTGCCCAGCTTCAGGAAGAAGCTCGACTCGAGGAACATGCCCCCGACCGAGAGGTTCACGGTGGGCAGCGACGCCTCGAAGAACCGCGTGGGGTCATCGGCCAGCGAGAGCTTCGCGCTGACGTGCACCTCGGCGCGCGGGTACTGGCGCCGCGCGTCGCCCTTCACCAGGGCCGCCGCCTTGTTCGCGCCGGCGGTGGTGGTGGTGGTGAGCGGCACCCGTCCGGGGACGGGGCTGGGGGGGCGCTGGAGCGAGCTGAGCGCCACCGCGCGGGACAGCAGGGGCGACACCACCGCGGGTTTCGGCGGGGGCACCACGGTGCGGACGACCTTCGGGGGTAGGACGGGCTTGCTCCGCAGCGCGTTCTCGATGAGCGCGCGCTGGGAAGAGCTCATCTCACTGCGGCCCTCTCCCCGCGGGGGGAGAGGGAGTTTGCGAGTGTCGAGCGACTTCGCCAATGCCGTGAGGGACTTCGGCTTCTTGTTGCTCGACTTCGCCATACAGCCTCCCTGCGACTGCGAGGGACTTAGGCCGCGCTCTTGCCGCGCAGACCAGCGGCTTCACGCAGCTGGTCCTTCTTGTCCGTCTTCTCCCAGCTGAACTCGCTGCGGCCGAAGTGACCGTACGCCGCGGTGCGCTGGTAGATCGGCCGGAGCAGGTCGAGGTGCTCGATGATCTCGCGCGGCTTGAGGCCGAACGTCGCGCGGACCGCCTTGGCCATGCGCACTTCGTCGACCACGCCGGTGCCGAAGGTGTCGACCATCACGCTGACCGGCTCGGCGACGCCGATGGCGTAGCTGATCTGCACTTCGCAGCGGGTGGCGAGGCCGGCGGCGACCAGGTTCTTGGCGATGTAGCGGCCCATGTACGCGGCCGAACGGTCGACCTTCGAGGGATCCTTGCCCGAGAACGCGCCGCCGCCGTGACGGCCCATGCCGCCGTAGGTGTCGACGATGATCTTCCGGCCGGTGACGCCCGAGTCGCCCATGGGGCCGCCGATGACGAAGCGGCCGGTGGGGTTGATGTAGAACTTGGTCTTCTTGTCCATCAGCTTCGCGGGGAGCGAGGCGCGGATGACCTCCTCCATGATGACGTCCTTGATCTTCTTGTTGGACGCTTCTTCCGCGTGCTGGGTGGAGACGACGACCGCGTCGATGCGCACCGGCTTGTCGTCGACATACTCGACGGTGACCTGCGACTTGCCGTCGGGGCGGAGCCAGTCGTGCTTCTTCTTGCGGATGTCCGAGAGCTTCTTGGTCAGCGCGTGCGCGAAGTGAATCGGCGCGGGCATGAGATCGGCGGTCTCGTTGCAGGCGTAACCGAACATCATGCCCTGATCGCCGGCGCCCTGCTCCTTGGCGCCCTTCTCGTCGACGCCGCGGGCGATGTCCTGCGACTGGCCCTCGATGGCGACCATCACGCCACAGGTGTTGCCGTCGTAGCCCATGGCCGAATCGGTGTAGCCGATGCCGCAGATCGTGCTGCGGACGATCTTGGGGATGTCGATCCACGCGCTGGTGGTGACCTCGCCGGCGACGATCGCGATGCCGGTCTTGACCAGCGTCTCGACGGCGATGCGGGAATAGGGGTCTTTTTCGATGAGGGCATCGACCACGCCGTCAGAAATTTGATCGCAAATCTTGTCTGGGTGGCCTTCGGTGACCGACTCCGACGTAAACAGGTAGTCCTTCGGCATGTCGTTTTTCCTTGTTCGGGTGAACTGCTCAAGAAAGAGGCAGGCCCCTTAGCGCGCACGACACATCGCATCAATGGCAGCGTGAATGGTGACCTGCCCGCCCCGTCGATGGCCCCAAACCCCTTCAACAGTTGACCTTCTTTGGCTACGGACCCCTCCCCTCATGCGAATGCTCCTCTGTGTTGCCCTCGTGCTGTCCGTTCCCGCGCTGGCCGGGCCGAAGGACGAGCTGTCGAAGCCGCTGAAGACGATCATCAACTCGGTGCGCTACGGGAAGGACCTCGCCGCCCTCAAGGTCTTCGCCGGTGACGAGCAGGGCAAGTTCATGGTGGGCGACAGCTGGAGCAAGGGCACCGACGCCCAGCGCAAGGAGTTCCAGGACCTCTTCCTCCAGCTCTTCGCGAAGATCGCCTTCCCGAAGATCCGCAAGAACTTCGAGAACCTCGACACCGTGCTCTACGAGGAGCCGACGGTGACCGGCGACACGGCGGCGATGGGCTCGACCATCTTGATCAACCACCCGCTCAAGAAGCAGGAGCTCAAGGTGAAGTACCAGCTCGTCAAGCAGGGCCCTGCGTGGAAGGTGGTCGACGTGGCGGTGCTGGGCGACTCGATGCTGACCGGCATCCGCGACGACCAGGTGCAGCCGATCCTCAAGGAGGGCGGGTGGGACGCGCTCCTCAAGGCGATGCGCGAGAAGACCGCGGAACTCAAAGACATCGTCCTGAAGTGACAACGCCTCCGCGCTGAGGGATCGTCTCGCCGGTCCCCGGCAACTCAGGCAGGACAAGCCCCCTTTCCTGGAGCAATACACATGGTGAAGCGCGTTCTGATGGTCGTCGTTGGTAGCTTTGCGATGATGGCGTGTGGTCCCGGCGCGAAGATCGACGGCAAGCAGGGCGCCGCCGAAGCGCTGTTCGCGGCCTCCAGGCCGAGCAAGGCGAAGGCCGACACCTCGGCGACCCCGGTCGACCTCACCGGCGGCCTCTCGTGGAACTGCCCCGAAGGCGGCAGCGCGAAGATCTCGGGCGCGGGCATCACCATCGGCGGCGGCAACGTCAGCACCGGCGTGACCCTCACCTACAACGGCTGCGGGCTGGCGAAGAGCAACGTCGGCGTGGCGATCTTCAACGGCGACATGACGCTCTCGCAGAACGTCACCACCGGCGCTGGCAACGTGGGCGTCAGCCAGAGCTTCAAGGGCAAGGTGCTCGTGCAGGGCGCCTACGACGACTTCCTCGACGCCGACGTCTCGCAGGTGATCAACGTGGGGGATCTCGGCGCGGCTGGCACCGGCGTGTCGATGACCCTCAAGGGCACGATCGCCACCAGCGACGGCACGTTCACCTTCGACGAGGCGCTCACGGTGATGTCGGGCACGATCACCGCGAAGATCCAGGCGTCGAAGTAAGCCGTCCCGTCCCGCGTTTCCGACCCCCGGTGCCTCGCGGCGCCGGGGGTTTTCGTTTGCTGCGACCTCAGGCCAGGTGAACGCCGAGAATGGCGGCGCAGCCCAGCGCGTACCCGAACGGGAAGAGCCACTTCGAGCGGGCGTCGATGCGCTCGAAGCGGTCCCGGGCAGCGCGGCGCTCGGCGTCGAGGAGCGGCCAGGGAAGCGCGGCCTCGAGGGCCACCGCGCGGTCGTGCCAGCTCGCCCAGAGCACGAACGACGCGTGGTAGGCGTTCTCTTCGAGGTTGATGCCTTCCACGTTTCGCAGGTGGAGACCGACCGCGACGCGCTCGGGTGACTGGGTCAACGCCAGCGACAGGGAGAGGGCAAGCAGCATGGCGCGAGCAGAGCGCGTCGTGACCGCCGGGCCAGTTTTTCGTCGAGGAGCGTCGCAGATCGTCTCGCGCCGCTAGAGTCGCGCCGTGGCCCGCATCACGCTCGTGCTCTGGTTGATCGCCCTCCCCTGCCAGGGGGCGGCCGAAGAGCAGCCTCCGCGCGCCCGGCTCCGCATCGTCACCACTCCGGCGGGCGCAGCGATCAGCATCGACGGGGCGCTCGCGGGACTCGCCCCGCGCGAAGAGACCCTGCCCCCCGGCGTGCACACCATCACCGCCGAGCTCACCGGGGCGTTGACCGTCACCCAGACGCTCGCCCTGGTGCCCGGTGAGGAACGCACGCTCAGGCTCTCGCTCACCGTGGAAGCGAGGGCCCACCCCTTCCCCGCGGCGGGCGTCGTCACCTCCGC
>JBBRUE010000131.1:0-11291 GCA_038248085.1 Myxococcales bacterium
GATTTCACGGCGGTCGCGGTCGACGGGCGCGGGCTGATCCACCTCGGCGCTGCGTCGGGCGTGATCTACGAGTATGGCGGCGATCGCCTCGAGCCTGCGCTCGACCTGCGAACGCCGGTGCTCTCGCTCGCGCGCCAGGACGGAGAGGTCTGGGCCACCGGCGACGGGTTGCTCGCGCGTTTTGCGGAAGGCACCTGGCTGAGCGTTCCGATTCCGGTCACCGGACGACTGTCGCTCGCCCAGAGCGGTCGCGAAGGACTGTGGCTCGCCGGGGAACGCACCGGGGCTACGTCGGTGTCCGGCCTGCTGGTCTCGGGTCCGAGCCCGAGCTGGCGCAGCACCGCGTTGCCCGAGCCCGTGCGCGCCGTGGCCGAGGTGCCTGACGTCGCCGAGCGCTTCGCCCTCACCAGCGCGCATGTCTACCGCCAGCTCGACGGGGGTCGGTGGGACGTCATCGAGTGCCCCAGCGCCGCCACGGCGATCGCCAGCCGCGCCGCCGGTGACCTCGTGCTCGTCGGCCCGCCGGGAATTTCGTTGCTGCGCGCGCCCTGAAATGGGGAACAAGTTCAAGGGCTTTTGCGAACCCCAGGGAGTGCTGTCACAAGAATCGACACGGTCGCGTTGAGGGGTTGAACCCCTCACGAAAGGATGACTGCCCATGTCGTTCGCTCCCCGCCCTTCCTCGCCCGCTTCGTATGAGTCCTCTGGTGGCCGGCTGGTCACTGCCGATGGCCGCGCCCTGCCGCTGATCGGCGCCTCGCTGGCGGCCGACGCGAAGGGGGGGCTCGTACGCATCACGCTCGAGCAGACCTTCCGCAACCCGCACGACGAGCCGCTGCGTGTCACCTACTCCCTGCCCCTGCCGGCGGACGGCGCGGTGAGCGGCTTTGCCTTCCGCATCGGTGACGAGCGCGTGGTGGGCCAGGTCGACGCGAAGGCGCGCGCGCGACAGCGCTTCGAAGACGCGATCCTCGAAGGGCGCACCGCGGCGATCCTCGACCAGGAGCGCTCGAGCCTCTTCACCCAGGAGGTGGGCAACGTGCCGCCGCGCACCCAGGTGGTGTGCGAGGTGCAGATCGATCAGAGGCTCACGTGGCTGGCGGACGGCGCGTGGGAATGGCGTTTCCCCACGGTGGTGGCGCCCCGCTATCTCGGCGCGCCGGGCCGCGTGGCGGATCACGCACAGGTCTCGGTCGACGTAGCGGACGCGGAGCTGCCGGTGAAGCTCGCGCTGTCGCTGGCGATTCGCGATCGACTGCCGGAGAGCGAGCGACCCGAGAGCCCGAGCCACCCGCTGCACTCGGGGCGGGGACTGGGGCGCACCGACGTGACCTTCGGCGATGAGCGCGGGGTGTCGCTCGATCGCGACGTGGTGGTTCGATGGCGCGTCGCCAGCCTCGCCGTGGGCACCGAGTTCGACGTGAGCCGGCCCCTGGCGGGGGCGATTTCCGATGCGGCCTACGGCCTGGTCACCCGCGTGCCGCCGTCGGTGGGGGCGAAGATGACGCCGATCGCGCGCGACCTCATCGTGCTCCTCGACACCTCGGGCTCGATGTCGGGCTCACCGCTCGACCAGGCGCGACGGGTGACCGCGGCGCTGGTGGACTCGCTGGATGATCGCGACCAGCTCGAGCTGATCGAGTTCTCGAACTCGCCGCGACGCTGGAAGCGGGGCGCGGTGCCGGCGACCGAGGCCAACCGGCGCGACGCACAGGCGTGGCTGTCGCGGTTGCGCGCGAGCGGTGGCACCGAGATGCGCAGCGGCATCCTCGAGGCGCTGACGCCGCTGCGTGACGAGAGCCAGCGGCAGGTGATCTTGATCACCGACGGCCTGATCGGCTTCGAGCACGAGGTGTTGGAGGCGATCGCCCGCAAGCTCCCAAAGGGTTCGCGCATGCACACCATCGGCGTGGGCAGCGGCGTGAACCGCAGCCTCACCATGCCGGCAGCCCGCGCGGGGCGGGGCGTGGAGTTGGTGATCGGCCTGGGTGAAGACGTGGAGCCCTTCGTGAAGCGGCTGCTGGCGCGCACCAACGCGCCGCTGCTGACCGACGTGGAGATCACCGGGAGCGCGGTGCTCGGTGTCTCGCCCGCCCGCATCCCCGACCTGTACGGCGGCGCGCCAGCGATGGTGTCGCTCAAGCTCCGGCCCGAGGGCGGCGAGGTGGTCATCCGCTCGCGCAGCGCCGACGGCGACGTAGAGGATCGGATCAGGGTCAAGCCGACCGCCCACGGCGAGGGCAGCGCGGCGGTGGCGACGCTCTTCGCGCGGGAAGTGGTCGAGGATCTCGAGCTCAACGTGGCCACCGGCGCCGACACGGCGGAGGCCGACCGGCAGATCGAACGGCTGGGCATCGACTTCCAGATCTCCACCCGGCTCACGTCGTGGGTGGCGGTGAGCACGAAGCAGACCGTCGACCCCCGGGCCCCGCGCCGCAACGAGACGATGCCCCAGGCCCTGGCGTACGGGCTGTCGGCGGAGGGCGTCGGGCTCCGCGCGCCGGCGGTGGCGGTGGCGGTGGCGAGGCCAATGGCCATCGCGGTGGGGGGCGCTCCGGCCCAGGGGGTGCGGCGCTCGATGGCGAAGCTGGACGAGGCCGACCGTGAGCGCAAGCGCGAGGTCGCGAGCGGGTCTTTCGCGACCGTGCCGCCTGCAGAGGAGTCCGCGGACGACGTCGATGGTTTCGCCGACACGAAGTCGGCCGGACCGATGCGGAGCGAGGAGTCAAACGCGGCTCCCCCGCCCCCGGCCGCAGCGCCCAGCCGGGCCGCACCCACGCCGAAGCCGGCCCCCGAGCCTGCGAAGAAGAAGGAGAGCCTCATCGACTTCGCGCGCCGGTTGATCAGCCCGAAGGCGCCGGCACCGAGTGCCGGGAAGGACGAGGGCGAGATCTCCCGCCGGCTCAACGGCAAGGTGCGGCGCCAGGGCCAGCGGCTGATCATCGAGATCGACGTCACGTCGCCCTTCGCCTGGGCGCCGGCGAAGGAGGCGCGGCTCGAGCTCAGCGACGGGACGTTCGTCAAGGTGTCGGTGGAGCTCGGGCTGACGACCGCGGAAGGTCCCATCGCCCTGGGGCTCGTCATCACGCTGGTGCTCGAGGTCGACGAGCGCATGGGCGAACCGGCCACCGTGCACCTCTCGAACGGCGGTGAGGTGCTGGAGATCGTCCTCTAACTGGAGCGTGGAATGAGCTCCGAACCGCCCTACGCTGCGCGCGGTTCGGAGCCGTTTCTCCCTGCGATGACCGAAGAGATCCAGACACTCGCAGCGATGGCCCGGGGCGACGCGATGGCGTTCGCGCGCTGGGCGTCTTCGGTCGAGCCGCCGCTGCGGGGCGCGCTGCGGCCGTTCGCCACCTCGGTCGACACCGAGGCCGTGCTGCAGGAGACGCTGCTGCGCATCTGGCAGATCGCGCCCCGCTTCACCCACGACGGCAAGCCCCACGCCCTGCTCCGCTTCGCGATGCGCACCGCCCGGAACGTGGCGGTCAGCGAGTGGCGACGGCAGGGCCGGGCCGATCAACTCGAGGCGCTCGAGCGGCACCTGGCGGCGGAGTCGGAGGTCGCGCCGATCACCCCCGACCCGCACCTGCGCGAGCAGATCGTGAAGTGCCGCGAGAAGCTGCCGGGGAAGCCGAAGGTCGCGCTCGAGCAGCGCCTGGCTTCGGGTGGTGACCAGGACGACGCGACCCTCGCCTCGCGGCTGGGCATGTCGCTCAACACGTTCCTCCAGAACTTCACCCGCGCCCGGAAGTTCCTCAAGGAGTGCCTCGAGAAGGCCGGCATTCACCTCGACGAGGAGCTCACATGACGGCCGAGGAAGAGATCCTGGTGGAGCAGGTCACCAGCGCGCACCGCGAGCGCCACGCGAACGGGGAGGTTCGGTCGCACCCGGCGTGGCACGACCTGGATGATGCGGGGCGGATCGAGGCGTTCGAGGCGACGGTGACGCTGCGGCAGCTGGAGGCAGCGCTGGATCCGCAGGGGCTCAGCTCGACGGTGCGGGCGTTGCTCGGGCGGATCGGAGGAAGGTGAAGGCGGGCTGCTGCCCCTCTCCCCGACCCTCTCCCCCGCTGGGGGCGAGGGCGACAGGTGGTCAGAAGCCGGCGCGGCGCATGACGAAGCGGGGCATGGCCTTGATGGCCGTCATCACCGCGCGCCAGATCGCCGGGGCGTAGACCACCGGAGTGCCGGCATCGATCGCCTCGATGACGGTCTGCGCGACGTCGTCGGGATCTCCGGCGAACGGCGGCGTGGGCAGCCCGCTGGTCATGCCGGTCCTCACGAAGCCCGGCTTCACGCACACCGTGTTGAGGCCCTGGCTGCGGTACTTGTGGTCGAGCCCCTCGAGGTAGGCCGAGAGCCCGGCCTTGGCCGCGCCGTAGAGCACGACCGTCTTGCGCGCGCGATCGCCGGCGACCGAGCTGAACACGCACAACGTGCCCGCGCCGCGCAGCAGCAGCTTCTTGCGCGCCTCCTCGCAGAACACGATGGTGTTCGCGAAGTCGACGGTGAGCACCTTCTGCGCGAGCACCGGGTCCTGCTCCAGCTTTTCCTGGGTGGCGAAGAGCGCGGCGGTGACGACCACCGTGTCGAGGCCCTCGAGCGACTGCTCGGCCGATTCCAGCGCCGGGCGGAACGACTCGGGGTGCTCGAGATCGCAGGTCGCCACGGCGACGCGCACGCCAGGTGCCCCCCGGGCCTCGAGGTCAGCCTTGCTGCGCTCGAGTTCCGCTGCGTCACGACCCAGCAGCACGACCCAATCGCCGCGCTCGACGAAGCGACGCGCGAGCGAACGCCCCATGCCACGGGTACCACCGAGAATCGCGACTCGACGCATGTGTTCAGTCTCCGAAGAGCCGCACCGACTGGGCGCTCTTGAACTTCTTCTCGGGGTCCCACTTCGCGCGCACTTCCTGGAACGCCGGGAGCCGGGTCTCCATCGCGCGGAAGTGCTCGGGCCGGGTGAATTGGTCTTTCGCGAGGTAGATGCGGCCGCCCTCGGTCAGCACGTGCTCGTTGAGCGCGTCGACGAGTTCCTGGGTGTCACTGCGCACCGCGATGTCGAGGGCGATCGAGATGCCCTTGCGCGGGAACGAGAGGTACGCCGGGCTCTCGGGGCCGCAGTCCTTGATGACGCACAAGAAGCTCGCGCCCCCCCGCTTGGTCAGCACCTCGAGGAAGCGCCGCGCCGCGCCCGGACCCGCCGCGTCGGGCAGCACGCACTGGTACTGGGTGAGGCCCCGCTTGCCGTAGGCGCGGTTCCAGTCGAGCACGAGGTCGAGCGGGTAGAAAAAGCGGAAGGGGTCGGTGAGTCCGGCCTTCTTCTTCTGAAAGTGCGAGGTGTAGACCGCGAAGTTGAACGCCTTCACGCTGGTCTGCGAAAGCAGGAACTCGGGCGCGGTGAAGGGGAAGCGGATCTTGGGGAGCTCGCTGGGGAAACGCGACGGCGCCTCGTGCGCCTGGGCCCAGCGGCCCTTCATCAGGTAGCCGCGGCCCATGCTGGCGCCCTTCGAGAGACAGTCGATCCACCCCACGGTCATCGGCCACTCCTGGGCCGCTTCCTTGAGCTTCTCGATGTACTCCTCGATGTTCGCGACGCGCTCGCTCTCCTGCCAGATCCACGGCGTGGGAATGCGGCGCATGCCGAACTCGACCTCGAGGATCTGCCCGGTGAGGCCCATGCCGGCGACGGTGGCGAGGAAGAGCTCGCGCTCGAGATCAGGCCCGCACTCGAGCACCCGACCATCAGCCACGCGCATCTTGAGCCGGCGGACGTGTGAGCCGAAGCAGCCATCGACGTGGTGGTTCTTGCCGTGGACGTCGGCGGCCACC
Source organism: Myxococcales bacterium (assembly GCA_038248085.1). Lineage (GTDB taxonomy): Bacteria > Myxococcota > Myxococcia > Myxococcales > Myxococcaceae > Archangium_A. Next base: position 5,836 of record JBBRUE010000131.1, read on the forward strand.
ATGCCGCCCAGCGTGACCTGCGAGGTGCCGGGCGTCACCGGGGTGAACCAGCCGCGCGGGAGGAACGTGCGGTTCATGTCGGCCAGCGAGAAGCCGGACTCCGCGCGCAGCACGCCGGTCGCCGGGTCGAAGCCGATGATGCGGTTGGCGCGCGTGGTGTTGACCACCACCGGGCTCGAGGTCGCCGGCAGCGACGAGTCGCCGTAGCTGCGACCCAGGCCGCGGAAGAGCACCGGCGGCACACCATCGAGGGTCTCGGGTTGGAGCTCTTCGCCCTCGACGAACTGTCGTCCCCAACCGGCGATTCGGGTCTGTGGCATCACGTGATCGCTGTAATGGTTCGCGACGCCGACTGCAAACGAGCGTTCTGCTTCAGAAGGCGCGCTGCAGTTCCCCATTCGGGCCGAGCGTGACCGCGGGGCAATACGGACCGGTCTCGGTGCGCGACCACCACACGCCCGCCTGCTGCAACGGCGCGAAGCGGTACTCGAACACCCGCGTGCGGAGAAACCGCGGCGGCGTCGGTGGGGCGCGTTCGAACAGCGCGAGCACCGGCTTCGAGCCCTGGAGCAGGCGTTGCTGCAGCGAGAGCACCCACGGGTTGTCTTCGCAGGTGCCCAGGGCAGCGAACCACATCTGCCAGTCGAGCCGCGGTTGCCACGGGGCAATGAAGCTGGGACGTCGGTCGAGCGCGCCAGGCTTCCAGGGAAACTCGTACGCAGTCCACGTCACGCCGTCGTCGCTGCCCTCGATCACGAGTTCCGGCCGGGTCTTCGTCATCACCGCGAAGGCGCCGTACTTGTTGATCGTCTCGAAGCGCCGGACGACGTCGAGCACCTGCGAGTCGAAGGTGCGCCCGAAGAACATGCCGAGGCTGAGCACCCCGAAGGCAGCGGCGACGAGCCAGGCCCCGGCCGATTGAACGTGCCGGCCGGCGCCAGGAACGGGCGCCTGGCGCCACACGCGTCGCAGTGCTTCGTCGTCGAGCAGCGGCACCGCGAGCACGAAGGTGAGCACGTTGTAGAAGCTGTAGTTGCCGGCGGTGAAGAGCGCGGCCTGCAGCGCCATGAGCCCGATCGCCGCGGTGAGCCGCATGAGTCGCGGGCCGAAGACCATCAACGGGAAGGCGAGCTCGAGCACGAACATCAGGGCGCACATCACCTGTTGGACTTCGAGCGGGAGCGCGTCGAGCCACACGCTGGTCCACGTCGGCAGCGGCTGCGACCACCAGTGGTAGGTGAGCGCGGTGAGATCGCGCCAGGTGGGATCTCCGCTCGCGAGCTTCACGAGGCCCGACTCGAGCGTCACCTTGCAGGCCAGCACCACCATCACGAAACGGAAGGCGGGCAGCGGCTCAGGTTCAGTCGCGGGGCGCGGCCTCCACCCGGGCGGGGCGTAGAGGGCGGCGCAGAACGCGGTCTCGACGAGCAGCACGTCCCACTGGAAGGCGAGGAAGGGGTGGCCGACCTGCACCAGCGACAGCCAGCTGGCCCAGAGCACGAGCGAGGCAAGCCGCGGCGCGCGCCCCACGATCAACAGCACCGACGCGGCGCAGGCGATCGCGCACAGCCCGTGGACCAGCCAGGGCGACGACGAGAGCCAGAGCAGCGTGGGCACCTGGAAGAAGCCGACGCCGGGGCTCTGCCGCAGGCCGTCCATCCCGCCCTGGATCGGCGCGATGCCCAGCGGCCCCGCCAGCCCCGGGAACTGCCACCAGTAGCTCCCGACCGCGACCAGCGCCGTGAGCCCGAAGCCGAAGAAGAAGAGACGTCGCGTCAACCGCATGCCGCGGAGGACGTTGTCAGCGCGAGGCGGCGGAGTCGAGGCGCCGGGGTACAGTCAGGGCATGTGCGGCCGGTACGCCCTCAAGGCGAGCAGCCTCGATCTCCAGCGCGAGTTCCACCTCGACGAGGTGCCGCAGCTCCACGCCCGCTACAACATCGCCCCGCTGCAGGCCGCGCCGGTGATCCTCGACCAGGCGCCGAAGCGGATGGTGCTCGCCCAGTGGGGGCTGATTCCGCACTGGGCGAAGGACCTGAAGATCGCCCACCAGTTGATCAACGCGCGCGCGGAGACCCTCAAGGAGAAGAACGTCTTCAGCGAGTTGCTCACCAAACACCGCTGCCTGGTGCCCTGTGACGGGTTCTACGAGTGGCGCCACGACGGCAAGCAGCGCATTCCCCACTTCATCCACGATCCGGGAGGGCACCTGCTGGCGATGGCGGGGCTGTGGAGCCGCTGGCGCTCGCCCGAGGGCCTGGACGTCGACACCTTCACCATCATCACCACGCAGGCCACGGGGGAGCTGCGGTCGCTCCACGAGCGAATGCCGGTGTTCCTCGACCCCGAGGGCCGGGCGCGCTGGCTCTCGGGCCCAACGCAGGATCTCCCGGCGCTCGAGGCGTTGCTCCGGCCATGGCATGGCTCGGCGCTGGCCATCACCGAGGTCTCGCCGCACGTAAACTCGGTGAGCGTCGACGACCCGAGCTGCCTCGCGCCTGCCACGACCGTGCAGCTGCGGCTGTTGTAGGCAGGTGCCACACCGTCCCGCTCCGGTTGCTGTAGGCTTTGCAACGCACATGAGCAGCCCCTGGGACGATGTCCGCCGAGAGTCACTCGAGATGCCCGCGGTGGGACGCCAGGCCCGCCCTTCCCCGCTGCCGTGGATGCTGCTCACCGTCTCGATCGCCATGACCATCGGCGTGTTGAGCCTGGGGAAGTCGCGGCTCGACGACGAGCGGCTGCGCACCGCCACCGCGCTCAAGGCGAACGACGAAGTGAAGGGCCAGCTCAAGAGCGCGAACGAAGACATCGACAAGACGCGCGCGGCCTGTACCGCGGCCGATGCCAGCACCGGCGAGTTGCAGAAGCAGATCCTCACCCTCGAGTTGACGAACCGCCGCCTGCAGGACGAGCTGACGCGCCTCAAGTCGACGGCGAAGGGCGGCAAGAAATGATGACCGTGCTGCTGACGCTGGCCCTGGCGGCGCCCTTCCCGCTCCCGGCCATCGACGGCAAGGCGCTGGCGGTCGCGCCCAACCAGAAGAGCTTCCGGGTGCCGATGCGCTTCGAGAAGGTGAAGCGCTTCTACGCCGAGCACCTGGGCGAGACGGCCGAGGTCAGCCAGGTCGAGACCACCGTCGCCGGCAAGCGCGTGGTGACCATCGCCACGAAGGCGAAGTCGGAGTCGTGGAAGCGCGCCGTCATCCGCGAAGGCGAAGTCGAGACGGTGATCGACGTGACGCCGGTGATGCGGCTCGAGGACGAGCAGATCACCGGGAACGCCAAGCCGCTGGTCGAGTTCATCTTCGGTCGATCGCCCGAGGTGCAAAGGGCGATCGACGGCATCAATCACACCGAGCAGATGCGCTCGAAGTGACCTTCAGTTCCTGAACGGGTTCTGGAGCACCATCGTCTCACCGCGCTCGGCGCCGACCGACACCAGCACCACCGGGATGCCGACGATCTCCTCGATGCGGCGCACGTAGCGCTGCGCCGCGGGGGGCAGATCGTCGAAGGTGCGCGCGCCAGCGAGCGGCTGTTCCCAGCCCGGGAGTTCCTCGTACACCGGGACCACGCGGCTGAAGTCTTCGAAGTCGTTGGGCAGCTCGCTGAGCCGCTTGCCGTCGAGCTCGTAGGCGGTGCAGACCCTGAGGGTCTCGATGCCGCTCAAGATGTCCATCTTGGTGAGCGCGAGGCCCCACAGGCCGTTGACCCGCGTGGAATAGCGGAGCACCACGGTGTCGAGCCAACCGCAGCGGCGCGGGCGGCCGGTGGTGGCGCCGAACTCGTCGCCTACCTTGCGCAGCCGGTCGCCGATCGCGTCGGTCAACTCGGTGGGGAACGGACCGCCGCCGACGCGGGTGGTGTACGCCTTGGTGATGCCCAGGACGCGATCGATCGCGGTGGGGCCGATGCCGGAGCCGACGGCCGCGTTGCCCGCCACGGTGTTGCTGCTGGTGACGTACGGGTAGGTGCCGTGATCGATGTCGAGCAGCGTGCCCTGTGCGCCCTCGAAGAGGATGCGGGCCCCCTTGCGGACCTGCTCAGAGAGGAAGAGCGAGGCGTCGCCGACGAACTCCTTGAGGCGGCTTCCGAGCACCAGGTACTCGGAGACGATGGCCTCGACGTCGAGCAGCGGCTCTTCGGCCTTGGCGGCGCGCGCGAGGCGGGCGATCTCCTCCAGCGCGTCGGGCAGCCGGTCCTTCACCCGGCGACGGAGCCGATCGCTGTCGAGCAGGTCGCGTACGCGGATGCCGCGGCGGGCGACCTTGTCTTCATAGGCGGGCCCGATGCCGCGGCCGGTGGTGCCGATGGCGCCGCCGAAGCGGGCCTTCTCGCGGAGCGTGTCGAGGTGCTTGTGCCACGGGCAGATCACATGGGCGTGCTCGGAGATCATCAACTGCGCGCTGTCCTGGAGGAAGCCGCGGGTGCGCAGCCCGTCGATCTCCTTCATCAGGACGGTGGGGTCGATGACGGTGCCGTTGCCGATGACGCACATCTTCCCGGGGTGCAGCACGCCCGAGGGGATGAGGTGGAGCACCGTCTTCTGACCGCCGACGACGAGCGTGTGGCCCGCGTTGTTGCCGCCCTGGAAGCGCACGACGACCTGCGCGTGCTCCGTGAGGAGGTCGACGATCTTCCCTTTTCCTTCGTCGCCCCATTGGGCGCCCACGACAACGACGTTCGACATGCGGTGGCTTCTACGCGGCCCCCCCCGGCGCATCCAGCACTTCGCTCGTGGTGATCGAGGTCAGGGGTGACATCGGTACACATACCCACAGCCGAGGGCTTCGCAGATTGTGCGCGGTCGGCCCGGCCACAGGCCCGAACGCTGCGAGTTCTCGAGGGCGGCGGCGTCTTCGACCAGGGTGCGCTCGAAGGAAGGGAGGTCGACCTCGTCGAGGAAGCGCGGCTCGGGATCGGGCTCGCGGAGGAAGACGATGCCTGCCCGTACCGGGAGATCGCGACCCACGAAGCGACGCGCGGCGATGGCGTAGCAGCCGAGCTGAAAGCGGTATGGATCGAGGCCCGCGGCCGGAGCCGTCGTCGTCTTGTAGTCGATGACGATCAACTCCTCCGAGCCGACGACGAGCAGGTCGATCTGCCCGCGGAGCACGAGGGCCGGGCCGGTCGGCTGCTCGAGGCGCAACGCGAAGGGCAGCTCGCGGTGCACCCGATCTCCGGTGAGCGCGCGGGCGAAGGCGGTGCCCCAGAAGTGCTCGACCCACGACAGCACGTCATCACCGGCGAGGCGCTCGAGGCCCTGCGCACGCCGGAGTTCCTTGAGCGCCGCGGGGAGCGCGGGGGTCCCGACGGCGGACAGTGGCGTGAGCTCGAGCAGGCGGTGCGCGGCGATGCCCCGGGCGCGCGCGTCGGAGTCGTCGCCGTCGTCGCCTTCGCTCCAGTCATACGAGACCGGGCGCTCGGAGAGCCCGACCTGGTGCGCGAGATGA
>JBBRUE010000132.1:0-11249 GCA_038248085.1 Myxococcales bacterium
ACCGCAGTGCGGAAAATTATTTCGAAAAAATTGAAATTATCTGTCGCCGGGCGCATTCACGGCCCGTTCAGGAATGGGAGCTTTGGCGATGGCACGAATGCGCTCTCGTCTCGCGTCGTCACGTCCGCTCCGCGCTCGAGCAGCATGCTCACCGACGCGAGGCGCCCCTTCCTCGACGCCGCCACCAACGCGCTGTCGAGGTCCTGCTTCGAGGCGCCGACGACGAGCTCGCGCGTCAGCAGACCCTGCGCCGCTGCTTGATCGAGTTCGAGGCTCAGACTTGTGACTCCTGTCGGTGCCCGGCTTGCCGGTCGTCGGCATGGGCGTACGTGTGCCGGCCCTCCGAAGTCAGAACGAGAGGCTCAGCGCGAGCGGCGCGGCTGCCCCGCTGTCGGTGGTGGGCACGGGCTGTTCCCGCCTTCGCGCCAGCTCCAGCTCGGCGCGCACCTCGGTGAGCCGGCGTCGCAGCTCGTCATTCGTGACGAGGCGCGAAGCGTTGACGATGCCCATCACGATCGCGGAAACGATGCCGATGACGGCGACGAGCGCACCCAACCCGCCGGCGACGATCCAACCCAGCAGATGGAAGATTCCCGCAAGGCCTGAGGGTTGGTTCACGAACAGCACGGCGGCGAGCCCCAGGAGCCCTCCACCGAAGACGAGGCCCGCTGCCAGCGGAGCCCAGGCCGGGAGAATCGGCGATGACGCGAGCTGCCGCTCGAGCCGGTTCGCGTCACCCTGCAGCAAGGCCGCAGAGCGCGGCGCCCCGCCGATCGAAGGCGCATCGGGCGCGGGAGAGATCGTCAAGACGGCGATGGTGACGAACGCAGCCAGCATCCATCGGACCTTTGCAAGATGTTCGCTTCACGGAAAGAAGAACAACCCGGGCTGCGCTGGGTGGGTGGCCCCCAAAAACCGTGATCGCTACGGCACCTCGTCGGCGCTCCAGACCGGTGCCGGTCCCTCGAGTGATCAGCCCGCGCGCGATCGACGAACTGCTTTCGCAAGCGCCGGAGTGACGGTCTCGCGGTCGAGCATGCTCACGAAGCGCTTCCAGTCTCGTTCCGAGAGACGTCGCTGCGTCTCTGTCTCGACGACCTCTTGCGCACGCTCGACCAGAACCTGAACGGCAAACGCGGTGAGGGGAACACCGCTCAGTTCCGCTGCGCGCTCAATGAGCCGGCGAGCAGAGGGGGTGAGTCGAAAGTCGAGACGGTCAGTGCGCCGAGGCATGTGACCACTGTACGGCAAAACTACGTACAGGACAATTGACGAGGCGATGCCCCTCATGAGACCGTGACGTCGCTCGATTGAGTTCGAGCTTTGTGCCCTGACGCAGTTCCTTGAATGGAGAACACATGAAGACGAAAGATGATGCGCTCGCGCGAGCAGCCAGCTTGCAACCCCAATTGGCGCGAGCGGCGGACCGGCTCAACGACAAGATTCGCGAATTCGAGGGTGTCCTCGAGAGCCTTGCCCTGGGGGTCTCGGCGCGGAAGACCCTCTGGAGCGATCAACAGGAACAGGAAGCCGAGATCCTCGCGTTCCAGAAGTACCAGGGGAAATGGCGGCTGGTCGTGATCTCCGTCGACTCCTTGCAAGACGAGCGTGACCCAACACCACTCAACGGTGCTTCTCGCGAGACACGAATCCTTGCGGTTTCAATGTTCGGAGATCTGCTTGAAGCACTGCTCGCCGCGAGCGAACAGGAGCTCGAGCGGCTCGCTTCTGCGTCCAGTTCGGTCGACCAACTTGTTGCCACGCTGCGAGGCAAGACGTGACTGGCGCCTGGCTCATCGAAAAGCTCAATCGACACGATCGTTCATCGTTCGACTGCGGTGACACCGACCTGAACCGGTTTGTCCGCGAATTCGCGCGACAGAACCAGAAGGAGAACATCGGGCGCACCTACGTCGCCGTGAAGCCTGGCGACTCGCGAGTCCTGGGCTTCTTCACCCTCACCGTTGGCTCCGTACAGCGCGATTTCCTTGGCCCCGCCGGGCTCAGCTTGCCTCGCTATCCCGTTCCGGTGGTCCGTGTGGGTCGCCTGGGTGTCGATGTCTCCGCTCAGGGAACGGGGCTGGGCGAGCGCCTTCTCGTTCGCGCCATGGAGGTCGCGCTCCAGGTGTCGGATGTCGTCGGAATTCTCGCCATCGAAGTTCAGGCGAAGGGGGCGCGCGCGAAGCTGTTCTACGAGAGGTACGGCTTCGAGCAACTCTTGGACGATGAGCTTCATCTCTACCTCTCGATCAAGTCGGTGAGAAAGGCCCTCAAGTAGTCAGCGACGCAGTGAAGCGAACGGCTGCGTTTCGAGACATCAGCTCGTCGCACCCCTGATTGGTGGCCGCGCGCTCGAGCGTCAACGCGCCGGCGCGAGCGGCTTCATCAGCGCCCACGGGCTGGCGGCTTCGAGGGCCAGGGCCAGCTCGAGCAGCACCACCTCGCGCCCATGCGTCGAGGCGAACTGCACGCCGATGGGGAGCCCCTCCGCCGTCCGGCCCAGCGGCAGGGAGATCGCCGGCGCGCCCGCGGCGTTGATCAACCCGGTGAACGGGGTGAATGAGATCAGCCGCTCGAAGACCAGCTTGAAGGGCTGGTCCGTCTTGAGGTGACCCAGCAGCGGCGGCAGCTCCCCGAGGGTGGGACTGATCAGCACGTCCCACTTCTCCATCACCTGCGCATAGGTGCCGGTGAAGGCGCGCAGCCGGCGAAGCGCCGCGATCGAGTTCATCAGCTCCGACGCGAAGTAACGGGCGAAGTCGCGCGTGAAGGGCTCGAGCTTCTTCGCATCGAAGCGGCTGGTCATCAGCAACCGCCCCGCCTTCTCCTGGGAGAACGCGATGAAGCCCCAGTACCGGAGGAAGTCGCGGACGGGCTGCGCTTCGAAGGGACAGTCGATGCGCTGCACGTCGTGGCCGAGATCGGCGCACAAGCCCGCAGCGCGCTCGGTGGCGGCGACGACGTCGGGGTGCACCGGGGTGCCGAGCGGGGGATCGACGAAGACCCCGATGCGCAGGGGTTTCCCCGACTTCGACGCGGGCGCGCCGATGGGCGGCAAGGTGCGCTTCGGGAGCTGGGCCTCGAGCGCCGCCCAGAACGCCACGGTGTCGCGCACGGTGCGGGTCAACACCCCGTGCACCGCGATGTTCACCGGGAGCAACGACGAGCCCTCCATGTCGAACCGGCCGCGCGAGGGCTTGAGGCCGACGAGGCCGCAACACGATGCGGGGATGCGGATCGAGCCACCGCCGTCGCTGCCGTGGGCGAGCGGCACCACGCCCGAAGCGACGAGCGCGGCCGCGCCACCCGAAGAGCCGCCGGGGGAGCGCGCGAGGTCCCACGGGTTGTGGCAGGGGCCGAACGCCAACGGCTCGGTGGTAGCGGTGAGGCCGAGCTCCGGGGTCGCGCTCTTCCCGAGGGGGATGAGCCCGGTCGCCTCGAGGGCGAGGACCGAGGGGTCGCTGCGACGCGAGACGTGGTCGCCCGAAGCGGAGGTGCCCCAGGTCGTGCGCACGCCGGCGACCTGCGCGAGGTCCTTGATGAAGGTGGGGACGCCCGCGAGTGGGCCTTCCGACGGGGCCGCGGCCTTCGCCCGGGCGCGCGCGAAGGTGGGGGTGACGATGGCGTTGAGGGCACCCGCGCTCTCGGCCCGGAGGATCGCCGCGTCGATCACCTCGACCGCGCTCACCTCGCGACGGCGAAGGCGCGCGACCGTCTCGACCGCGTCCCACTCAGCCAGCGACCAGGCGTCGGCTTGGTTCATGGCGCGGAGTATTGATCAGCCGACGAAGACGACACCTGACCAATCGAACCCGACCGGGGGCGGGTCTTCGAAGAAGTAGTGGTGGTAATTCCGCCCCCCGACGCGAGGTCACCGGGCACGAAGTGCGGTGCTACGGTCGCCGCATGCCCAAGAACCGGAAGAACGCCTCGCGACTCCCGCGGTTGACCGAGCCGATGGTGCGCGAGAACGGCGTGCTGCGGCCAGCGACGTGGGACGAGGCGTTGACCCGCGCGGCCGAGGGCATCGGGGCGAGCGTGCAGCGCCACGGGCCGAGCAGCTTCGGCATCTTCAGCTGCTCCAAGGCCACCAACGAGGTGAACTACGCCGCGCAGAAGTTCATTCGCGGGGCCGTCGGCTCGAACAACATCGATAGCTGCAATCGAACATGACACGCCCCTAGCGTCGTCGGTCTGGCGACGGTCTTTGGAGCAGGTGGCAGCACCTCGAGCTATCGCGAGGTGGAGGAGACCGACGTCATCCTCATGTGGGGGTCCAACGCGCGCGAGGCGCACCCCATCTACTTCCACCACGTCCTCAAGGCGGTGCACCGGGGGGCGAAGCTGTACGTCATCGACCCGCGGCGCACCTCCACCGCGGAGTGGGCCGACGGCTGGCTGAGCCTCGAGGTCGGGCACGACGTCGCGCTCGCCAACGGGGTAGCCCACGTCATCCTCGAAGAGGGGCTGCAGAACGACGCCTTCATCCGCAACGCGACGACGGGCTTCGACGCGTACCGCAAGACCATCGAGCAGTACGACCTGGCGCGGGTGACGAAGCTGACCGGCGTCGCGCCCGAGCTGATCCGCCAGATGGCCCGCGACTTCGCGAAGGCCGACCGGGGGATGATCTGCTGGACCCTGGGCATCACCGAGCACCACAACGCCGTCGACAACGTGCTCTCGCTGATCAACCTCGGGCTGCTCACCGGCCACGTCGGCAAGTGGGGCTCGGGGCTCAACCCGCTGCGCGGGCAGAACAACGTGCAGGGCGGCGGCGACATGGGCGCGCTCCCGCACAAGCTCCCCGGCTTCCAGGACGTGGAAGACGCCACGGTGCGCGCGCGCTTCGACGCGACGTGGGGCCGCACCATCCCTCCGAAGAAGGGCTGGCACCTCACCGAGATGTTCGAGGCGATGGAGCACCGGCAGCTCACCGCGCTCTACGTCATCGGTGAGAACCCCGCGCAGAGCGAGGCCGACGGCGCGCAGACGACCGAGCGGCTCCGCGGCCTCGAGTGCCTGGTGGTGCAGGACATCTTCCTGACGAAGACCGCGCAGCTCGCCGACGTGGTGCTGCCGGCGACCGCGAGCTTCTGCGAGGCCGAAGGCACGGTGACCAACAGCGAGCGCCGCGTGCAGCGCGTGCGCAAGGCGCTCACCGGGCCGGGTCAGTCGCGCGACGACATCGAGATCATCTGCGAGCTCTCGAAGCGGCTGGGCTTCGACATGGGCCAGCCCACGGCGCAGGAGCTGTGGGACGAGTGCCGCGCGCTCTCGCCGATGCACGCGGGCATGAGCTACGCGCACCTCGAGGCGCTCGGCGGCATCCAGTGGCCGTGCCCCGACGAGCAGCACCCGGGCACCGCGTTCCTCCACGCCCGGCTGTGGGAAGAGGACGAAGCGAAGCGCGGCCCGCGGGCCGGTTTCCACCCGGCCGAAGACGAAGACCCCTCGGAGGCGCTCGACGCGGAGTTCCCGCTGCGCCTCACCACCGGCCGCCGGCTCGAGTCGTACAACACCGGCGTGCAGAGCCAGGGCTACGCGTCGCCGCTGCGGCGCGGAGAGACGGTGGACCTCTGTGAGCTCGACATGGTGAAGCTCGGCGTGCGCGCGGGCGAGCCGGTGCGCGTGGTCTCGCGACGTGGCGCGGTGATCGCCCCGGTGCGCGTCGACCCGCACCTCAAGCCGGGCCTGGTCTTCATGACCTTCCACTTCCCCGACGAGGTCGACACCAACCTCCTCACCATCGACGCGACGGACCCGAGAGCCGGCACTGCCGAGTTCAAGGCGGCCGCGGTGCGCGTCGAGAAGCTGGGCTGACCTGACATGGATCTCAAAGCGATCGAAGCACCCCCGTCGGAAGCCGAACGCGCCGCGGTGGACTCGGTGCTCGGCCCCGCCCCGCTGAACGACCCGCCGTTCTCGGTCAGCGACACCGACCGCCGACGCACGCAGCTGCTCCCGGTGTTGTTGGCGCTGCAGGGCCAGGTGGGCTGGGTGAGCCCGGGCGGGCTCGGGTACGCGTGCCGGCGGCTCGGTGTGCCTCCCGCGGAAGGCTTCGGCGTGGCGAGCTTCTATTCGTTGCTCGCGCTGGAGAAGCGCCCGGCCGCGTTCGCGCACGTGTGTGACGACGTCGCGTGCTGCATGGCCGGCGCAGAGAAGGTCTGCGAGCGGCTGTCGACGAAGACCGGCTGGGCCCGCAGTCCCTGCCTCGGGCTGTGCGAGCAGGCGCCGGCGGCGATGGTGACGGTGGCCTCGCCCACCCCTCTCGAGCAGGCCTTCGGGGAGGCGACCGTGGAGCGCCTCGAGCACGCCCTCGCCGGCCGGCGCGTCGAAGCGATGCCCACGCACCTCGGCAGCGAGGGGCCCCGCAAGCTCCTCGCGCGCGCCGGAAAGGTCGACCCCTCGAGCCTCGACGACTACCGCGCCCGCGGGGGCTACGAGGCGCTGCGCCGGGCGCTGACGCTCGGCCCCGAGGGCGTGGTGCGTGAGATCAGCGACGCGAAGCTGGTGGGCCGCGGGGGCGCCGCGTTTCCCACCGGCCGCAAGTGGGACGCCGTGTCGCGCGCGCCGGTGCGCCCGCACTACGTGGTGTGCAACGCCGACGAGTCGGAGCCGGGCACCTTCAAGGACCGGGTGCTCCTCGAGCAAGACCCGTTCGGGCTCATCGAGGCGATGACCATCGCGGGCTACGCCACGGGTTCGGAGCGCGGCTTCATCTACGTTCGCGGCGAGTACCCGCTGGCGCACCAGCGCCTGGAACACGCCATCACCGTGGCGCGCACGCGCGGCCTGCTGGGCACCGACCTCATGGGCCGCGGCGTCACCTTCGACCTCGAGCTGCGGCGCGGGGGCGGCGCGTACATCTGCGGCGAAGAGACGGCGCTCTTCAACTCCATCGAGGGTTTCCGCGGGGAGCCGCGCAACAAGCCGCCCTTCCCCGCCGCGGAAGGCCTGTTCGGGAAGCCGACGGCGATCAACAACGTCGAGACCCTGGTGGCCGTGCTCGACATCGTGCGCGACGGCGCCGCGTCGTACCGCGCGGTGGGCACCGCCGGTTCCCCGGGGACGAAGCTGTTCTGCCTGAGCGGGAAGGTCGCGAAGCCGGGCGTGTACGAGGTGCCCTTCGGCACGAAGCTCGACGCCCTCATCGCGCTCGCGGGCGGCGTGCCGGGGGGCAAGAGAATCCGCGCGGTGTTGCTGGGGGGCGCCGCGGGCCACTTCATCGGGCCGGAGCGGCTCGGGCTGTCGCTGTCGTTCGAGCACACGCGGGCAGAAGGGCTGAGCCTGGGCTCCGGGGTGGTGATGGTGCTCGACGAGACCGACGAGCTCGCGCCGCTGCTCCACCGCATCGCCGCGTTCTTCCGCGACGAGTCGTGCGGGCAATGCGTACCGTGCCGCGTGGGCACCGTGCGCCAGGAAGAGTTGCTCGCCCGGCTCGCGGCGAAGCGGCCGCATGGTTCGCTGGCCACCGAGTTGGCGTTGTTCAAGGAGCTCGCCCAGTCGATGCGAGATGCGTCGATCTGCGGGCTCGGCCAGACTGCGTCGACGGCCATCGAGTCGGCGCTCGCCCTCGCGCCCTTCGAGGCGCATCGATGATGCACGGCACCGAGGACATGCGATGAGCCGTCTTCCCCCGACCCCGACCCCGTCAGTCGTCGAGCTCACCATCGACGGCCGCGCCGCGCGCGTGCCCGAGGGCGCGACCCTGCTCGAGGCCTGCACCAGCCTGGGCATCGAGACGCCGACGCTGTGTTGGGCCGAGAACCTGCTGCCGGTGAACGTGTGCCGCATCTGCGTGGTGGAAGTCGAAGGCGCGCGCGTGCTCGTCCCCTCGTGCTCGCGCAAGGCCGAGCCGGGCATGGTGGTGTTCACCGACAGCGAGCGGGTGCGCACCTCGCGCAAGCTGGTGCTCGAGCTCCTCGGCTCGTCGGTCGACATGTCGCTCTCGCCGATCTTCGTGGAGTACTCGAAGCGCTACGGCGCCGACCCCGCGCGCTTCGGCCCGAAGGCGGCCCCGGCGGCCCTCGGGAAACGTGACGCATCTCGCGCCGGCCACCACCACGCCCCCGACGGCACGCACGCCGAGACGGTGGCGCAGCCGGTGAAGGTCGACAACGCGCTCTTCGTTCGCGACTACCAGAAGTGCATGTTGTGCATGAAGTGCGTGCAGGCCTGCGGCACCGACGCGCAGAACACCTTCGCCATCGCGGTCGCCGGCCGGGGCTTCGAGGCGCGCATCTCGACCGAGCTCGACACCCCGCTGCCCGATTCTGCCTGCGTGTTCTGTGGCAACTGCATCGGGGTGTGTCCGACCGGCGCCCTGATGTTCAGCGTGGAGCACCAGCTGCGCGCCGACGCGAAGTGGGACGAGTCGAAGCAGACCGTCACCGACACCGTGTGCTCGTACTGCGGCGTGGGCTGCACCCTCTCGCTGCGCGTGCAGGACAACCAGATCGTGCGCGTCACCTCGCCGTCGGACAACTCGGTCACCGCCGGGAACCTGTGCGTGAAGGGCCGCTTCGGCTGGGGCTTCGTGAAGGGCGAGTAGGCCATGCCGCAGCCGCCCCCCAGCGAGCCCGCGGGACAGGTCTCGGCCGCGGGGGTCGGCATCCCGCAGGTGCCGACGCGCGGGATCCTCGGGTGGCTGCCCGGGGTGTGGGTGCTCAAGCACTACCAGCGGTCGTGGCTCCTCAAGGACGTGTTCGCCGGGCTGGTGCTCACCTCGCTGCTGGTGCCCGCGGGCATGGGCTACGCCGAGGCGTCGGGGCTCCCGCCAGTCACCGGCCTCTACGCGACGATCATTCCGCTGCTGGTCTATGCGTTGTTCGGCCCATCGCGGATCATGGTGCTCGGGCCCGACTCGGGGTTGGTCGCGCTGATCGCCGCCACGGTGATCAATCGATCCGGAGGTGACCCCGAGCGCGCGGTCGCGCTCGCCTCGGCGCTGGCGATCCTCACCGGGCTGCTGTCGATCATCGCCGGCGCGCTCAAGGCAGGCTTCATCACCGACCTGCTCTCGAAGCCGGTGCGAGTGGGCTACCTCAACGGCATCGGGCTGACGGTGCTGGTCTCGCAGCTCCCGAAGTTGTTCGGCTTCTCGGTGAAGAGCGCCGGGGTGTTCAGCGGCCTCGCCGGCTTCGGGCATGGGCTCTTCGAGGGGAAGGTCAGCGTCGCTGCGCTGGTCATCGGGGGCGCGTGCCTGGTGTTCATCGTCGGGTCGCGCGCGCTCGCCCCGCGCTTTCCCGGCATCTTGCTGGCGGTGGTCGTCTCGACGCTCGCGGTGTGGGCGTTCAAGCTCGAGGTCAGCGTGGTCGGCGAGGTGCCGCGGGGCCTTCCGATGGTCGCGCTGCCGGACGTGGGGCTGGCCGATCTCGGGCCGCTGCTGGTCGCGGCGGTGGGGATCGCGCTCGTCTCGTTCGCCGACACCAGCGTGCTGTCACGCACCTTCGCCGGGCGCAGCGGCTACCGCGTCGACCCCAACCGCGAGCTCATCGGGCTGGGCCTCGCGAACTTCGCGGCGGGTTTCTTCCGCGGGTTCCCCGTCTCGAGCAGCGCCTCGCGCACCCCGGTCGCAGAAGCCGCGGGCTCGCGAACCCAGCTCACCGGGGTGGTGGGCGCGCTGGCGATCACCGTGTTGCTGGTGCTGGCGCCGGGGCTGACCCGGCAGCTGCCGATGGCGGCGCTGGCGGCGGTGGTCATCGCGGCGATGCTGCGCATCTTCGACTTCGCGTCGCTGCGCCTGTTCTTCCGGGTGCGTCGCTCGGACTTCGTGTTGTCGATGGTCGCCTTCGTGGGGGTGGCGGCCGCGGGCGTGCTCGAGGGCATCGCGATCGCCGTGGGGATGTCGATTCTCGACGTCGTGCGGCGCGCGTGGCGACCCCACGACGCCGTCCTCGGGCGGGCCGAGGGCCACAAGGGCTACCACGACGTCACGCGATACCCCGACGCGCGCGTGGTGCCCGGCCTGGTGCTCTTCCGCTGGGACGCGCCGCTCTTCTTCGCCAACGCGGACACCTTCCACCAACGGATCCTCGACCTGGCGACCCCGGAGACGCGCTGGGTCGTCATCGCCGCCGAGCCGATCACCGACGTGGACACCACCGCGGCCGAGATGCTCCACGAGCTCCTCGCGGCCCTGGCGACGCGCGACACGCAGCTCGCCTTCGCCGAGCTGAAGGACCCGGTGAAAGACCGGCTCCGGCAGTACGGGGTGTACGCGAAGCTCGGCGACGGCTTCTTCTTCCACACCATCGGCGTGGCGGTGAAGGCCTACCTCGAGTGCCACAAGGTGGACTGGGTCGACTGGGAACACGCGAAGTCCTGAGCGCGGGGCCCCGGCTCGCGTAAGAAGCACGGCCTGACTGCCCCGGAGAGACCCATGCTTCGACGTGCGCTGTTCGCCCTCGCCCTGCTGCCTGCTGCTGCCCACGCCTTCTGCGGCTTCTACGTCGCGGGGGGAGGCGCCGAGTTGTTCAACAACGCCACCCAGGTGACGTTGATGCGCGAGGGCACGCGCACCGTGCTGTCGATGCAGAACAGCTACCAGGGGCCGCCCGAGAACTTCGCGATGGTCATTCCGGTGCCGGTGGTGCTGCAGAAAGAGAACGTGAAGACGCTCGACCGCGCGGTGTTCGCCCGCCTCGACCAGCTCACCGCCCCGCGCCTCGTCGAGTACTGGGAGCAGGACCCGTGCGCGCAGCGCCGGTACCGCGAGATGGAGAAGATGGAGAAGAAGTCGCTCGCGGCCTTCGGCTCGCGAGGCGCAGCCGACGAAGGGGGCCCGGCGGTGAAGATCGAGGCCCAGTTCACGGTCGGCGAGTACGAGATCGTCATCCTCTCGGCGCGCGACGCGATGGCCCTCGAGACCTGGCTCAAGCAGAACAAGTACAAGATCCCCGAGGGCTCGGAGCCGCTCTTTCGCCCCTACGTGCAGCAGGGCATGAAGTTCTTCGTCGCCCGCGTGGACGTCACCAAGGTGCAGTTCAAGGACGGCATGGCGATGCTCTCGCCCCTGCGCTTCCACTACGACAGCGAGAAGTTCGAGCTGCCGATTCGCCTCGGGTTGATCAACGCGAAGGACAAGCAGGACCTGATCGTCCACATCCTCGCGAAGAACCAGCGCTACGAGGTGGCCAACTACCCGAACGCCACCATCCCCACCAACATCGACCTCGTGCCCTCGGCCAAGAGCGAGTTCGCGCCGTTCTACGTGAGCCTCTTCGACCGCACGCTCAAGAAGAACC
>JBBRUE010000133.1:0-11198 GCA_038248085.1 Myxococcales bacterium
CACGCCGAGCAGCGCGACCCACCACCGCACGACTCACGTCCTCCGCATCGTGGGGAGGTGCAACGCGCCGCGCGAGCTCGTCAGCGTGCCCTTCGCGACCGTCTTCCCGGCCACCGAGGCCTCGACCTCGAAGCGCTGGAGGTGCTCCACCACGCGGCTGAGCGTCACGCGGTAGTCGATCCGTGAACCGGCGAAGACCGGCGCCAGCAGCTTGATGTCGATCGCGCCCGCCAGTCCGCCGCGGGAGATGGGGTCGGGCTCTTCGCCGAGGAGCTTGCTGAAGCGCTCCGTCAACTCGGGTTGGTAGCCGGCCTGCATGCGGTAGCCGCGCTCGAGGTTCTGCAGCGCGGCGAACACCTCGTCGGGCGCAGCGCCGGCCTCGCGGGTGGTCTCGCGGGAGACGTGGATGATGTGCAGCAGGTTGCTCGCCTGGAGCAGTCCTTCGATGGTGTACACGCCGGGCCAGAGGTGCAGGTCGGGGAAGTGCCCCTCGAACACCGGCTCGTTGGCGCTGATGAACCGCGCCGCGAAGAGCGTCGGCGGGGGGCCGTCTTCGAAGGCGTCGATGCGGTCCACCATCAAGAAGGGGCGGCGGTGGGGGAGCAGGCGCTGCACCACGTCGGGGCCGAGATCGAGGTTCGTCTTCATGGGCGCTCCTGGAGGAGGTTCACCGTGCGAGCGAGGTCGGCTTCGTCTTCGGTGGTGAGGACCTGCACCGCCGCGCCGAGGTTGCGACGCACCAGACCGCGCAGCACCTGGCCGGGTCCCACGGTGACGAAGGTGTCCACGCCGTGCGCGCGCGCGGTGTCGAGCGCGGCGATGAACTGCACTGGGCGGGTGAGCTGGTCGGCGAGTCCGAGCGGCGAGTCGCCGGTGGCCAGCGCACCGTCGACGTTCTGCACGAGGGGGACGCGGCGGGGCCGGGACGGGAGCGCCGAGAGCGCCGCGCGGAAGGGCTCGACGGCCGCAGTCATCACGCGGCTGTGCCACGGGCCTGAGACGGGAACCCGATGCGCGGGCATCGCGCCGCTGACGGCCCGGAGCGCTTCGGTGGTTCCGCTGACCACCACCTCGTCAGGTGAGTTGACCGCCGCGAGTTCGAGGCCGGTGACGAAGGCGAGCGCGCGGTGGGCCTGGGCGAGGGAAGGCAGGGCGAGGAGTCCACCCGGGTTCCGCTCCGCTTCCCGGGCCATGAGCGCCCCGCGTAACGCGGCGAGGTCGATGGCCTCTTCGTCGGACAGCACGCCCGCCGCGGTCCACGCTGCGAGCTCGCCGAGGGAGTGCCCGAGGACCAGTGACGGGGTGAGGCCCGCGCTGATCAGACGCGCGTGTAGAGCGAGGGCGATGGCAGTGAGCACCGGCTGGAGCACCTCGGTGCGCTCGAGGGCCCGCCCAGCCTGGGCGGTGATGGACTCGAGGCTGGTGCCGGCGGCGTGCACGGCGCGGGCGACGAGCGCTTCGCCGCGGGGCGTCGCGCGGGCGAAGGTGAGGTTCGCGAGGACGTTGCGCGCGCCCTGCCCGGGAAAGAGAAAGGCGATTCTCATTCTTCGCCCTCGCCCCCAACGGGGGAGAGGGTCGGGGAGAGGGGAAGCGTCGTGCAGCTCGATCGAGTGTTCGCCCCCTCACCCTGACCCTCTCCCCCGATGGGGGCGAGGGAAACAAGCACGGTCACAGGCTGAGCCCCCCGTCGACGACGAGGGCCTGCCCCACCACGTACGCCGCGTCGTCCGACGCGAGGAACACCACCACCCGCGCCAGCTCGTCCGCCGTCCCCAATCGACCGAGCGGAATGTGCGCCTTCTTCGCGTCCACCACGCGGCGATCGATCGTCTCCACCAGCCCGGCCGCGCACAGCCCCGGCACCACCGCGTTGACCCGAATGCCCCGCGGCGCGAGCTCGGCCGCGAGGCTCTGGGTGAGCGCGATGACCCCGCCCTTCGACGCCGCGTAGTTCACCTGGCCCACGCTCGCGCGCTGCCCGGCCACCGACGCCACGTTGACGATCGCCCCGCGCTTCTTCGAAATCATCGGCCGCGTCACCGCCCGGCACACGTTGAAGGTGCCGTCGAGGTTGGTGGAGATGACCTGCTGCCAGCTCTCGCGCTGCATCATCGGGAACAGCTCGTCGCGTGCGATGCCCGCGTTGTTCACCACCACGTCGAGCTGCGGCCGCCGGTCGAGCAATTCGCCCACCACTGCGTTGACCCGCTCGGCGTCGCGCACGTCGAGCGCCACCGTCGCGCCGTCGCCGCCCGCCTCGCGCACCAGCGCCAGCGTCTGCTCGGCCTGCGCGGTCTGCACCCGGTACCCGACCCACACGAAGGCCCCTTCGCGCGCGAAGGCCACGGCGATGGCCCGGCCCAGCCCGCGCGAGGCGCCCGTCACCAACACCGTGGCGTCGACGAAGCGCGTCATGAGACCAGCGGAGGAAACCCGGCCGCCTCGCGATCGGCCCACGTGTGCCGCTGCGGGCTGACGTGGAGGCTGCGGTTGTTGAGCACCGGCGGCGACACGGTGCGCGCGGCCTGGCCACCGACGCGCAGCCCGCTGAGCCCGGGCACCGCGACCGGGAGCTCGAGGAGCCCGGCGGCGACCCACTTCCCCAGCACCGGCGACTCGCCCGACGACACGACCTTCCCCACCGGTGTCCCCTCGAGTTCGACCACGTCACCCGGCGCCACGGGGCCCTCGACCACCAGGCACGTCAGCCGCGCGACGAAGCCCTTCGCCCGTCGTGCCTCGAGCGCGTCGGCGCCGATGAAGGCCTTCCCCGGAGCCAGCCGCCACTGCAGCCCCAACTCCAGCGGGGTGAGCCCGGCGGTGCCCTCGTGGCGAATGCAGAAGAACCAGTTCTCGAGGGCGCACTGGTCGAGCGCGGCGAGGCTGACCGGTTGCAGCCCCCAGTCGCGCCCATGCTGCTCGAGGCCCGCGCGCAGGCCCGCGAACTCGGCGTTGGGCACGAGGAGCTCGTAGCCGAACTCGCCGGTCTTCCCGCCGCGGAAGCAGACGACGCCCGACGCCCCGCGAAGGAACGAGAGGTACGGCATGCCCATCACGTCCGCGCCGAGGCAGGCGGCGAGCAGCTCCCAGGCCCACGGCCCGTGCAGCGAGAGGATGCGGTGCGTTCGGTCGTACCGTTCGAGCTCGAGTCGCGGTCCCGTCGCGTGCGTGCGCACCCACGCCTCGAGCGTGTCCGCCGAGGGGCCTTCGCTCAACAGGTAGAACGCCTCGTCGTCGCGCGCGACGTACACGTCGGCGAACACCGTCGCGTCCTCGCGCAGAAGCACGGTGAGGCGCATCTGGGTGTCCTGCAGCGAGAGCGGGGCCGGGCACAGGCGGTCGAGCGTGCCAAAGGCGTCGTCGCCGCTCAGGCGCAGGCACACCACGTGGCCGCCCTCGGCCAGCGCGGTGGTGGTGCGAAGGGCCTGCACTTCGTCACGGAGCGACATGGGCGCCTCCCTGCTTGCGCAGCACGAGGTCGACCAGGGTGTTCACCGTGCGCATCGAGGGGCGGGCGAGCGCGTCGTCGTCGAGGCGGAAGCCGAACTCGGTCTCGAGGCTGACCACCAGCTCGACCGCGTCGACCGAGTCGAGGCCCAGGCCGGTGCCGAAGAGGGGCGCGTCGGGGTCGATCTCCTCGGGCGCGCGCTGCACGTGGAGCGCGTCGATCAACACCCGGCGCACGCGGCTGAGCTGCTGCGCGCGGTGGTCGAGGTACGTCATCAACTGCGGACTCATGGAGACTCCGATGCAGAACCTCCCTCGCCCTGCGCAGCGGGGAGAGGGTCGGGGTGAGGGGCAGACCGCTCGAAGACCACTGCACTGCTGGCAGCGCTCGAGACGTCAGTGACGAGGATGCGACCGGGCGCGAGACGCAGCGCGTGCACCGAGCCGACGCAGGTGAGCAACGAGCCCGCGGCCACCGCGTCGCGATGGAGGGACCGCTTCTGTGCCGCTGGGGGCGCGGGCGACATGGCGCAGGCGTGGGCGATGGCTTCGTCGAGCGCGTTCGGCCCCGCGGTGCCCCAGCCCACCACCTGCACGGTGCCCTCGTCGGCCACCGTGGTGAGCACCAGCGCCGCCGCCGCGTCGAGCTTCTCGGGCGCGCGCTCGAGGTCGGCCTCATCGACCGCCGCGACGACGAGGCGATCTGCGTCGCTGCGCCCCGACAGGTGAATCGCGGCCATCACCAGCGCCGCCAGCCCGCTCCCCGGCCCGGTCGTCACGGTGGTGGTCGGCCCGCGGAGCCCGAGCAAGCGCGACGCGGTGCCCGAGGCGGCGTTCAGCACCAGCCGGGTGAACGCCGGGGCCGAGGCCTTCACCAGCCCACGCTCGCGGATCGTCCCGCGGAACTCGTCCCACGCGGTCGGCGTGGAGTTGGTGGTGCCGACGAAGAGCCCGGTGCGGTCGCGCGCCGGGCCCTTGAGCGAGAGCTTCGCGTCGCGCATCGCCAGGGCCACCGCGGCCGTCAACGCGCGCGCCGAGTGGTCCATGCCGCGCGTGTCGGCCGTCGGCACGAGGGCCTCGAGCTTGAAGGGCGCGAGGCGCGGGCTCCTGTCCACGTCGGTCGCCAGCAGCGACTCCACGGTGAGCCCGAAGGGACCGACGGCGCTGAGGCCCGAGATGAAGAGGGGTCGCCGCTCCACCACCCGGGGCGAGGGCCGCTGCTTCGAGACCACCACCGCGGCGTTCGCCCCCCCGAAGGCCGAGTTGGTGCACACCGCGTGCTCCACCTTCGCGGCGAGCGGACGCGCCTGCGCGACGGGGTTGGTGGGCCCGCGCGGTCGCGGTTTGGTGAAGTGCAGCGTCGGCAGCACCACGTCGTGCTGCATCGCCAGCAGGGTCGAGATGAGCTCGAGCACCCCGGCGGCGCCCTGGGCGTGCCCGAGGTAGCTCTTGGTCGAGCTCACCGGCAGCGAGCTCACCCGGGGGCCGAACACCTGGCTGATGGCCTGCCACTCTGCGGGGTCGTTGGCCGCGGTGCCGGTGCCGTGCGCGTTGACGTAGTCGATGGCGTCCGGCGCGAGGCCTGCATCGTCGAGGGCGCCCCGCAGCGCGCGCGCGACGCCGGCGCCTCCCGGCTCGGGCGAGGTGGCGTGGTAGCCGTCACCCGAGAGCCCGTAGCCCGCGAAGTAGGCCACCACGTTCGCGCCGCGGGCCTGGGCCGCCTCGGCGCGCTCGAGCACGAGGAAGCCGCCGCCTTCGCCCAGGGTGGTGCCGGTCTGCTCGCTGAAGGGCGCGCACTTCGTCGCGCTCAGCAGGCCCAGCGCGTGGAAGCCCGCGAAGATCTCCGGGCAGAGCACGTCGGCGCCGCCGGTGACGACGACGTCGGCGAGGCCCTCGTCGAGGAGCTCCTTGCCCAGCCCGAGCGCGTTGGTCGACGACGCGCACGCGGTGGAGATGGTGAGCACCGGCCCCTCGACGCCCAGCGCGGCGGCGACGTCGGCGCTCCCGTCGTGGAGCCCGCCGAGGTGACTGCCCATGCTGGTGCCCAGCACCAGCGCGACGCGCCTGGGGTTCGTCAGCGGCACGCCCGATCGCGAGAGCGCCTCGCGCGCCGCATCCACTGCGAACTTCACGCACAGCGCGCGCGAGGCGTGGGCGTCGTCGACCTCGAGCGTGCCCGGCACCGGGACCATGCCGCCGAGGTGGGTGGAGAACGTGTCGGTGGGAAACCGCTCGATGACGCGGATGCCATCGCGCCCCGCGTCGAGCTCTCGCCACATCGCGTCGAGGCCGAGGCCCAGCGCGCACACCGCGCCCTGCCCGGTGATGGCCACCGCCGAGCGAGGACGACCGGAGTTCACAGGTTGGCCAGGAAGACGATCAGCCCGACGAGCAGCACGATGAGGCCGAGGATGCCGAGCAGCGCGCCCACGGTGATGAGGATGGCGCCGCCCCCGCTCCCGACGGCGGCGGCCAGCCCGAAGGAGACGGCCGCCACGCCGAGCGAGATGCCGCCCGCGGCGAGCAGGCTGGTGCCGACGATCTTGCCCGTCTTCTTCCGGCGCGCCGCCGCGGCCTCGGCGGGCGTACTCGCGGGACCCCGGCCCGGGGCGAGCGTGGGGCCGGTGGCGGTGCCGTTCGCGGTACCGGTGCCCTCTGCGGGCATCATCGGGGGCGGGGGCGGCGGGGTCAGCGCCTTCGTCGATCCGCCGGCGGCTTCCTGCTCGGGGGGCGCCTCGCCCTGCCACAGCAGCTGCTCCCCGACCGAGGTCGCCAGCTCGCGCTCGTACTGCTCGCTGAGGCCGTGCCGCGCGGCCAGCTTGTGCATCTTGGTGACGTACTCCTCGATGACGAGGTCGGGCGACTGCTTGAGCCGGCTGGTGGCGTGGGCCGAGAGGCTGCGCAGCTTGAGCCGGCCCTCCATCGCCACGCCGTAGGACGCGGCCTCGCTGTCGATGGCGCCCATCACCTTCATGCCGAGGTCCGGGTCTTCGCGGAGCACGCCTGCGATGTCGGCGCGCTGCGTGGGGGTGAGCGTCTCGAGCAGGTCGGTCATGCCGAACATCGCCGAGTCGAACTCGCCCATCGAGTCGCGCAGGCGCTGCTGCACCCCGGGGTGGGCCATGCGCTCTTCGGGGAGCTCGCGCAGCGTTCCCACCAGCAACAGCGAGCGCAGCGTCTTGCGGGCGAGCGCCTCCTTGCGCGCGAAGTCCGGGGTCTGGGTGACCGGCTTCTTCGAGCCCTCGAAGAACCGCTGGAGGATCGACGCGTTCCCCAGCCGATCGAGGTTGGCGTCGAGCGACGAGAGGAAGGCGCCCATGTCACCGTCGGTCATGCCGGGGTGCGCCGACACCATCGTCGCGCAGCCAGACGTGCTCGCGGCCACCACACCCAGTTTCAGGACGTCTCGACGATCCACGTGTGAACCCCCTGCTGAAAGGCGAAGCCCGAGAAGATACCCGATTCACTTCAAGACGGTGGCCGTCTCATCAACGCGCCCATCACC
The DNA here is from genome assembly GCA_038248085.1 of Myxococcales bacterium. Lineage (GTDB taxonomy): Bacteria > Myxococcota > Myxococcia > Myxococcales > Myxococcaceae > Archangium_A. The sequence continues at coordinate 6,953 of JBBRUE010000133.1, forward strand.
GAGGGGCCGAGCAGCGCCGTCGCGGTCATCACCCCGCCGAAGGCCGCGCCGCCGACGCCCGGGGACGCGAGATCGGCGCCGGTGAGGTACAGCCCGGGCAGCGGGGTCTTCGCGCGAATGGCCATGCGCAGGCGGGCCGGGGAGCTGTCGAGGCCATAGATCTCCCCGCGCGGGTGGCCGGCGAAGTGCGCGGTGCTCAGCGGCGTCGAGAGCTCCGCGTGGTCGACCTTGCCGCGCAGTTGGGGCAGCCGCGTGTACGCCGCCTCGAGGAGCCGCGCGGTGAAGCGTTGCTTGAGCGCGTCGTAGGCCTCGCCCCGCTTCATCCACCGCGTGCCGGCCCAGCGCTCGAACCACTCCCAGCGCGCCATGGTGATGATCTCCATCGTCGCGCGGCCGGGGAAGCGCCGGGCGAAGTCGGGGTCCTTCGCCGAGGGGAACGAGAAGTACAACATCGGGAACGGCGCGTCGGGATCCGCGGCGAAGCGCTCGACGTTCTCGTCGTGCTTCCCGTCCGGGTAGATCCAGAGGTTGGTGCCGGTGAGGCCGAGCTCGGCGTCGGTGTGGCGGAAGCCGAGGTACAGGCAGAGGTATGACGACGAAGCGCCGACGTCGCGGAGCGCCTCGAGGTACGCCTGCGGCCGGTGCGCTTCGGGTACCAGGCGCGAGAAGGTGTTGGGCACGCCCGCGTCGCTCACGATGACCGGCGCGCGCCACGTGTCGCCGTTGATCAGCCGCACCCCGACGGCCTGGTCGTTCTCGACGATGATCTCCGCGACCTCGGCGTTCGTCGCGAGGTGCCCGCCGTGGGCTTCGATCGACGGGGCGAGCGTGCGAACGAACTCCGCGGAGCCGCCGACGGGGTAGTGCGCGCCCTCGAGGTAGTGCTCCACCACGCCCGCGTGCAGGCCGAACGCCGAGCGCGACGGCGGCAGTCCGTAGTCGCCGTACTGGCCGGTGAGCACCGCGATGAGCTCTTCGTTCGAGGTCAGCGAGCGCAGCACGTCGAGGGTGGTGCGCTCGGCGAGGTTCTCGGCGCGGCGCTCGAGCGCGTGGGCCGGCAGCCTCGGGGCGGCGGCGCTCGTCGAGAGCCGCGACATCAAGGTGAACTGCCCGCGCCGCGCGGTGGCGACCACCAGGCGCACGTACTCGCGGATCACCTCGCGCTCGGCGGGGAACGACCTCGCCAGCGCGTCGATGAAGCGCGACGCACCCGAGACCAGGTCGTACCCGCGCGAACCGAGCTCCACGCGGTCGTACGCGTCAGGCAGCGGGGCCCACTTCAGCCGCCCATCGGTGAGCGTGTCGAACAGCGGCCGGAGCGTGCCGCGCTCCCCCATCGCGCCGACGTAGTGCACGCCGACGTCCCACTCGTAGCCGGGGCGGGTGAAGACGTGGGTGAAGCCACCGAGGCGGTAATGCCGCTCGAGCACCAGCACGCGCCGCTTCCCCAGCCGGGCCAGCGCGGCGGCCGCGACGAGCCCTCCGATGCCCGAGCCGATGACGATGACGTCGAACGGACCCTGCGGCCGGTGTTGCTTGTACGAGCTGCCCGTCATGGGGCGCCGACTTCCCACGCGCGCACTACGGGGCCCGCACACAATTGAAGGTGAGGGGGATCTCAGCGCCGAGGTCGACGACCTCGAAGTTCCCCACGCCGATGGAGTTGAAGGTCTGCGAGGTGATGCCCTGCGCCGCCCACTTCGCGGTCGAGAGCCGATCGTCGGCGAAGGTGAGCGCGACGTTGCCGCCGTCGGAGAGGATCATTCCGTACTTCTTCAGCGCCCGGAGGATGACGCGCGCGCCCGCGCCATACGGCGTCTCGTCGAAGCTGGCCTTGAGGCGGAAGCGAACGCCGTACGGAGGCGCGTTGGCGTCGGTGCTCGTCGGGCCACCCGCGTGCGTGGCGGGGCGCACGTAGACGGCGGCCTTCATGCGCGGGTTGGGGAGGATGAAGCGCAGCGCGTGCGGCACCTCACCCTGGGCCACCTCGTCGGCGGTCGGCAACAGCGCCGCGATGGGGAGCCCGGCAGCGTCGGCCGACGTGCACTGGTCGCCGCGCAGCACCTCGCCGTACTGTTTTGTGAGATCCCACACGAAGGCGCCGAGCGCGGTGAAGTTCGAGCCGGCCGCCGTCGCGTTGTAGAGCTCGTACAGCTTCTTCTCGCTGCGCTCGACGACCAGCACGTGGCAGTCGTCGGTGGCGGGGTTGCAGGTGTAGTCGGCGCTCCCCTCGGTGTTGCCGTTCGCGGGGATCGGCATCTGCAGGGGCACCGCGTCACAGTCCGGTCCGCCGTAGCAGTAGCCACCCGGCGCGGCGGTGATGGTGCGGCGGGGGGTCGTGGCGTCGGCGGTGAGCAGCGCGATCGCGAAGTCGACCTGCAGCTTGTTGCCGTTGCCCCACCCACCGGAACCCGTCAACGCGGCGGTGATGGCATCGGAGCGCGTCGACTTCGGGAGCGCCGACACGTCCTTGTTCCAGCCGTGGGGCTTCTCGAAGAGTCCCGGGAGCATGCTGAGGCCGCCGCCTCCTCCTGTCGCCGAGCCGCCGCCTCCAGTCGCCGAGCCGCCGCCCGTCGCGGTGCCCCCTCCACCGGTGCCCGCATCGGACGACGGCGTCCCACTGCATGAGCACCCCATCGCAAACAGTACGGCCAGCAGCGCATTTCGCATCGAAGACCCTCTGCGTCGGATCATGCCCCAGACGACGCACCGCGCTCAGCGAATGACGTGCTGGTTTCGGAATCTCGCCGACCGCTCTTGCTCGACCGTCAAGAAGAAGCGCCGCACGGTGCGTCGCCATCAGTTCTGCGCGTGCCCCCTCAGAAGCAACGCACGCGGGGGCCGCACCCCGTGCCGCGTTGCGCGCTTGGTTTCTCGGCGGATGGTGATACCTCCGCTGCGCGAATCCCTGGCATGCCCGGAGCCCATCCTTGATCAAGACACTTTTCACCACGGTCTCGCGGAGCTTCATCAGCCTCGCCGGCGCCGTGCTCACCACGGTCAGCGCCGTCCTCTTCCTCGCGATGTTCGCGATCGAGGAGTCCGGTCACTCGAGCACCACGTACACCGGCATCATCGCCTTCATCATCCTCCCCGGTCTCTTCGTGGTGGGCCTGGTGCTGATCCCCCTGGGAATCTGGCGCTTGCGGATCTCCGATCGGAAGCGCGCGGCGAAGGGTGAAGAGGCGCCGCGGGCCCCCGTGCTCGACTTCAACATTCCGCGGACCCGCAACCTCGTCGCGCTCGTCGCCGTCTTCTCGCTGGTGAACGTCGTCATCGTCGCCACCGGCACCTACAAGGGCATCGAGACGATGGAGAGCACCGAGTTCTGCGGCGGCGCCTGCCACTCGGTGATGAACCCCGAGTTCACCACCTACAACCGCTCGCCGCACTCGCGGGTGCGCTGCACGCAGTGCCACATCGGCCCGGGCGCCGGTTGGTTCGTGAAGTCGAAGCTCTCGGGCAGCTGGCAGCTCATCTCGGTGTCGTTCAACCTGTACCCGCGGCCGATCCAGACCCCGGTCGAGAGCCTGCGGCCCGCGCGCGACACCTGCGAGCAGTGCCACCTGCCCTCGCGCTTCGTCGGGGAGCGCCTGAAGATCATCACCCGCTACGCCGAGGACGAGGCGAACACCGAGAAGAAGACCGTGCTGATGATGAAGATCGGCGGCGCGCAGGGAGGCGGGTCGAAGGGCATTCACTGGCACGTCGACCTGGCCAACACCGTGCGCTACCGCGGCGACAAGAAGCGCCAGTTCGTCAGCGAGATCGAGCTGACCCAGGCCAGCGGCACGCGCACCTACAAGAACTCCGCGACGCCGCCCGACGCCGGGGTGAGCGACGAGTGGCGCACGATGGACTGCGTCGACTGCCACAACCGCCCGACCCACATCTACCAGCGGCCCGAAGACGAGATGGACAAGTCGATGCTCTCGGGCGAGCTCGACAAGTCGCTGCCCTTCCTGCGCAAGGAAGGCCTGCGGATCATTCGCGGCACCTATGCCAGCACCGAGGAGGCGAAGATCGGTATCCGCAAGGAGCTCTTCGACTTCTACGCCAGGGAGAAGCCCGAGCTGGCGAAGACCGAGGAGAAGAAGATCGGGGCTGCGGCCGACATGCTGTTCGCCATCTACGCCCGCAACGTGTTCCCCTCGATGAACATCAAGTGGGGCACGTACCCGAGCTTCCGAGACCACTTCAACGACAGCGGCTGCTTCCGTTGCCACGTCAGCGACATGAAGGATTC
>JBBRUE010000134.1:0-11091 GCA_038248085.1 Myxococcales bacterium
GGGAGTCGCTGGCCCCGCTTCGCGCGGCATGATGGCTGATCAGCGCTGCGACACCGAGGCGCCGCTCCACTGTCCTCGCCAAAGGACACCTCGGGCCCTGAGTTCGCAGCCCTGCAGGTCGCCGTCGGGCGGCCCGCTTCTTGATAACCCTCCGAGCGTCGGACCCACCTCGAACCGGAGTCACCCATGAAGCTGCTCACCACCCTCGCGCTCACCCTCTCGCTCGCCTTCGCGCTCACCGGCTGCGGCACCGTGTGCGCGGGCACCAACTGCGCTTGCCCTTCGGGGACGACGTGCGGCTCCGACACCTGCACCGCGTCGACCAGCGGCTGCAACTTCGACTGCGCCGCCGACGCGACGTGCACCGGAACCTGCGGCAGCAGCTGCAACGTCAACTGCTCGGGCAAGTCGTGCACGCACACCGTTGGCGTGGGAGCAAACGTGGTGTGCAGCGCGGGCACCTGCAACATCACCTGCGAGGGGACGTGCAGCGTGGCCTCGACCGGCACCCTGAACCTCACCTGCAAGGTGGGCACGAAGACCGCCGCCGGCTGCACCAACTGAGCAACACCGCGGCGCGGGAAGGGTAGGTTCCACGCGTCATGCCTTCCGACGGACTCCAGTTCGGCCGCTACCTGCTGCTCGAGCGCATCGCCGCCGGCGGCATGGGCGAGGTGTACGTCGGGCTCCAGACGGGCATCGGGGAGTTCCGCCGGCCGGTGGCGGTGAAGCTGCTGCTGCCGCACCTGGCCGACGATCAACACATCATCTCGATGTTCCTGCGCGAGGCCCGCCTCGCCGCCCAGATGCAGAGCGCGCACATCGCGCAGGTGTACGACGTCGGCTTCGAGCACGAGCGCTACTTCATCGCCATGGAGCTGGTGCGCGGCGTCTCGCTCTCCAAGCTCATCTCTGGCCTCAAGGGCTCGGGGCGGCAGGTGACGGTCGACCAGCTCGCGTACATCGCGCGCGGGTTGTGCGACGGGCTCCACGTCGCGCACGAGCAGCGGGACCCCGAGGGCACGCCCCTGGGCGTCGTGCACCGCGACGTCACGCCGCACAACGTCCTGGTGTCGGTAGACGGCGCGGTGAAGCTGACCGACTTCGGCATCGCCCGCGTCGCCGAGGGTGACACCCACTCGAAGCCCGGGGCGGTGCTCGGCAAGCTGGGCTACCTCGCGCCCGAGCAGATGCGCGGCCAGCCGATCGATCGCCGCGTCGACGTCTTCGCCGCGGGGGCGACGCTGTTTCACCTCGCGGCGCTCGAGAAGCCGTTCGACACCCCGACCGGGCAGCTCCTCGATGCGGGGCGGTTGCCGCGCGCGCCGCTGCGGGTGTTCCGGCCCGACCTTCCCCGCACCGTCATCGACGCCATCGAGCGGGCGATGGCTGCCGACCCCGAACAGCGCTTCGCCACCGCGCGCGAGTTCCGCCTCGCGCTCCCCGAGCCGGCCCCCGGACAGGACGAGCTGCTGGGCGCCCTGGTGCGCGAGGTGTGCGGCGCCGCGCTGGTGGATCTCGAGCGCAAGACCGAGCGCGCCACGCGGCCCCACGGCACCGCCGCCATCCACCGGCCCGCGCAGAAGGCGACGCCGGCGCCCCGGCCGGAGCCGCATGTCGAAGCGCCATCGGAGTCGTTGTCGCAGTCGCTGTCGCTGGGCGCAGCGCGGCCGTCGAGGCTGCCGCTGGTGCTCGGCGCCCTGGGGTTGATCGTCGGGGTCTTCGCGCTCGGGGTGTCGGTGTCGTCACGCCCCGAGGTGAGCCAGCCGCTCGCCCTTGCGCAGCCCGTGGTGATCCCCGATGCCGGGCGGGTGGCGGTGGTGGAGCGCGTCGTCGATGCGGGCGGGGTCGATGCGGGCACGCTGCGCGCCGCGCTCCCGCTCCCGAAGGCGGCCGCGCTGCTGTCTGTAGACGCCTCCCCGTGGGGTGAAGTGTGGCTCGACGGCAAGCGCCTGGGCGACACGCCTCTGCCCGAAGTGAAGGTGAGCGCCGGGGAACACCAGCTTCGCGTCACCAACCCCGAGACGGGGAAGTCGGCGACGCAGAAGCTCTCGCTGCGGCCCGGAGAGAGCCGCACCGTGCGCATCGACCTGCGCTGACTCATTCTGCGAGCGTCGTGGTGCCCGCGCTCCTGCGGCAGCGGAGCGCCTCCGACGGGGCGCAGGTGACAGAGGACGCTCGACAGCACGGCGGCCGGGGCGTTACCTGCGCCGCGTTGAGCGACGAACGCACCCTCCGCACCCGCAGCCTGACCTCGAGCCACCTCCCGCTGGAGGCGGTGCGGCTCACCGTGCTCGAAGGCGACGCGACGGGCAGCACCGTCGAGCTCCCCCAGGGCACGCTGGTCGTCGGCGCCAGCAGCCGCAGCGACTTCGTGGTGAAGGACGCCACCGTCTCGTCCCGGCACGCCAGCTTCGAGCTCCTCGGCGGCGCGGTGCGCGTGCGGGACCTCGGCAGTCGCAACGGCACCTTCTTCCTCGGCGCCCGGGTGGAGTCGGTGGTGGTGCCGCTCGGCAGCCGCGTCACGCTCGGCCGCGCGCTCATCGGGCTCAGCGCCATCGGCGAGCGTCACCAGAGCGCGGTCACCGAATGGCACGGCCTCGTCGCGCATTCGAAGGCGATGAAGCAGCTGGTGTGGCGCCTCGAGCGGCTCGCGCCGGGCGACGTCACGGTCGTCATCCGCGGAGACAGCGGGGCCGGAAAAGAGGCGGTGGCGCGCGCGCTCCACGCCGCGGGCCCGCGGGCCACGGGGCCCTTCGAGGTCTTCGACGCGGCCGGGGTGAACGCCGAGCTGCTCGAGAGCGAGCTCTTCGGCCACGTGAAGGGGGCCTTCACCGGGGCCCAGGCCAACCGCGCCGGCGTGCTCGAGCGCGCCCACGGGGGCACGCTGCTGCTCGACCACGTCGACACGCTCCCGCTCGAGCTGCAGCCGCGACTGCTCCGCTTCCTCGAGGAGCGCACCGTCATGCGCGTCGGCGGTGGGGCGCCCCGCACCCTCGACGTCCGCGTGCTCGCCGCCACCCAGACGCCGCTGGAAGACGCGGTGGCTGCGGGCCGGCTGCGCGCCGACCTCTACTACCGGCTCGCGGCGGTGCTGCTCGAGGTGCCCTCGCTCGCCGAGCGACGCGACGACATCCCCGCGCTGGCCAGGCGCTTCCTCGCCGACGCGAAGGCGAAGGTGCCGTTGACCGCCACCACCCTGGCGTCGCTGCAGGCGCACCCCTGGCCCGGCGGCGCGCGCGCGCTGCGCCACGCGGTCCAACGGGCAGTGGCCTTCGGGCGCTTCGAGCAGCTCGCTCCAGCCGACGTCGCCGCGAAGGACCCCGGCCTCAAGGAGGGCCGCGACCAGGTGTCTGCCGCCTTCGAGGCCGAGGTGCTGGCCGCGCTGTTGCTGCGTCATGGGTGGAACGTCGCGGCGGTGGCCCGCGAGGCGCGCATCGCCCGCTCGCACCTCTACACGCTCATCGCGCGCTACGGCCTCCAGCGCCCTGAGTGAGTGTCTGCTGAAGAGGACACTGGCCTTCCGCCACGAAGTGAGTGCGCTCGACGAAACCGCGGGGGCTTAGGCTGCGCGCCATGAACTTCGCCCTCGGCCTGCTCGTCATCCTGCTCACGGGAGCAACCCCGAAGTTCACCCCCTATACGGCGAAGGCAGACCCCTTCCGCGCCGCCTTTCCCGGAGCGCCGAAGGTCGAGTCTTCGAAGGACAAGGGCGTGACGACGCGCTCGTACACGCTCGACTCGGAGTTCGCGGTCTACATGGTGATGGTGGTCGAGGATCGCGACATCACCCTCGAGAGCGCGACCGAGGAGCTCGAGGCCTTCCGCGATGCGGAGAAGGAGAGCGCGAAGATCCTCTCTGAGAAGAAGGTCTCGTTCGGCACCGCGCCGGGCATCGAGCTCAAGCTGCAAAGCAAGGACCTCGACTCGCTCGCGCGCATGTACGTCATCAAGGGTCGCACCTTCGCGGCCATCGTCGACGTCGACCACGGCCACACAATCGCCGAGGCGGGCGTCGAGGCGTTCTTCGACGCGTTCGCCCTCACCGACAAGTCAGTCGGCGCAGCTGCTCCTGCGCCGGTGGTGAAGCCGGTCCCCGCGCCGAGCGGTGCTGCGCTTTCGAGCGACGGCGTAGAGGTGCTGGGCTTCACTGCTGACGGCTCGAAGGCCGTCACCATCGAGCACGGTGTCTACGACGGCAAGGGGACGCCGTGGGCGAAGGTGACCTTCTTCGACACCGTCAAGGCGAGCGTCATCGGCAAGCCGATCGCGCTCGAGCTGGAATCGACTGAAGACACCGAGCAGGCCGTGGTCGCGGAAGCCAGGAAGCGCGCAGAAGCCGAGCGCGTGCGCCTGAAGCTCGCTCCCCTGGTGGCGGCGCGGAAGCTGGCCATGAAAGAGATGGGCGAGACCGGCTCGAGTGCCCAGCTGACCGCGCGCGACGGCAGCCCGCTCGGGGGCGTCGAGGTGAAGAGCTCCAGGGGCAAGAAGGTGACCGAATGCATGGAAGGGTTCGCGGCCGAGCTGGTGACCGTGCACCTGGCCCTCATGGATGGCGACGAGAACGGCAATGTCGTGCTCGCCGAGAAGAAGACGCCGGCCACCGTTCGGCAAGCTCGAATATCCGCTCGACGTCGACCTGCCCCCTCAGTGACGAGGCCGTAGGGAGATCCGCGGCCGCATCGTCCAAGGGATATGACGCGCGGCTTGACGCAGCCAGCCCCGGCCTCTCACCCGGTTGACCACCGGAGCGTGAAGGCCCTCGAGAAGGAGGCGCTCGCCAAAAGTGGCGCGCTCTACCGACTGGCGGCTCGGCTGATGGGCAACTCCGCCGACGCCGATGACGTGGTGCAGGAGGCGTTCGTCAAAGCGATCACTGGCCTGCGACGCGGCGCCTTTCGCGGTGACAGCAGCCTCTCTACCTGGCTCTACCGGGTGCTCACCAACGTGGCGCTCGATCGACTGCGTCAGCTCAAGCAGCAGGGGGTTGCGGAGCCTCAGCCGGGAAGGGAGCCGGCCTCGTCGTCCAACCCAGACGCGGCGGTCGCCTTGCGCGAGCTCGCCGACGCGATGAAGGAGCTGCCTGAAGATCAGCGCGCTGCCCTGGTGCTCAAAGAAGTGCAGGGGCTGCCGACCCGCAAGGTCGCCTCGATCCTCGAACGCAGCGAGGGCGCCACCGAACAGCTGCTGGTGCGCGCCCGCGAAACCCTCAGGCGGAGGCTCGAGTCATGAACCTCGACGAAAAGCTCAACCATTGGCGTGAGGCCACCGAGACCCTCGAGCCATCTGAAACCCTGCTGGCTTCGCTTCAGGCGACCATCGATGCACCCACGCCTCCGCCTCCTTCGGGCCTGATCACCCTGGTGAAGGTCTTGATCATCACCGCAATCGTCGGGGCGATCGCCACCGGGTACGCAGTGGTGCGCTCGCTCAACATCAGGTGGAGCGGATCCTCCGTACCGGTCCTGGTGGCGACCGCAGTCGATGCAGGACTGCCCAGCTGTGGCCCTGAGCCGGCGCCCGCGGAGCTGTTCGCCCTGCCGGGCTCGGAGGTCGTGGGCGGGTCCTGGGAGGAAATGAGACGAAAGCAGCTGATCGACTTCCGTGCGCAGCTCGAGGCCCGCCCCCTGACCTGCCTGGCTCAGCGACGTCCCCTGGAACAGCTGTTGGACATGCATGCCGTGAGCGACGCCGAGGCCACCCGGCTGATCGCCCGCCTCGGCTGGCTCTGTGGTCCGTCCGCGCTTCCCGCCTATCGCCTGCCCCAGGCCGAGGAACCCGGGAGCTGCGACAACAGTGACTGGTGCCGCCGACCGGGCTGCGATCTCTCTACGGAACCGTGCGCCCTGAGCTGGGCTGATCGACCCGCGACGACCTGCACCGCGAGGAGAGGACGAGCCATCGCCCTCACCTTCGCCTGCGTCCGCTTCCTCCGGGCGGAAGCGCCAGAGGCTCAGCCGCGCGCCTTCGCCAGGAATCCGTGGTGCCTCGACCCAGCCGCGGTCGCCGAGCGTGAATTTCTTCGAACTCACAACGCAGTGAAGGCGTCGCCATGAAGCTCATCGCCCTGATTTGCCTGCTCGCCGTGCCCGTCGTCGCGGAGGCCCCGAAGGAAGACTCCGTCCTCGTCACCTTGAGAGGTGCTCTCTCTGCTGACGGCAAGCCGGTGACGGCGGCTCGATTCTCCCTCACACCGAGCGAGGCCCACACCGCGGTGGCGCTCGACAAGAAAGGCCAGTTCGAAGTGAAGGCCGTCGCCTCCCGCGAGTACGCGGTGAGCATCGATGCCGAGGGCTATGCGCCCTGGCGGAAGACCGTCGAGCTCGACGAGCGCGGCGTGGGTGAGCTGGGGAGCGTGAAGCTGGCCGCCTTGCGGACCGCACGAGTGCAGGTGCTGGTCGCTCCTCGGGGAGCGCTCGCGGGGGTCAAAGCTCAGCAGCTCGACTTGCGTCACGGCGCGTGCGCCAACGTGCGGGCCCAGGATGATTCAGGGTGTCTGCTCACCTTCTGTGTGAACCAGGAGGGGCCCACGCTGCAGGTCAGTCCATATTCGTCGGGTCAGCTTCACAGCGTGGGCCGGGTCTCGCTCAGCGACGCCGCTGCCAGACTTCCCCGAGGAACTTTCGTGACCGGTGGACAGCAGTTGGTGGATCTGGTGGCCGGAGAGACCCTCGCCTCCGAGCTCCCTGACCAGTACTGCGCGGCCCTCGTTCATGTCGTCGAGGTGAAGTGAGAAGAAGAGGTGACGCTCACCCGGGGGCCGTCGAGATCCAGGAGCTGCGCGGGGCAGAGAAACGTGGCCGCAACACCGGCCGTCAACACGCCCGCCAGCTGTTCGATGACGACCACCCTTGAGGCTCATCTTCGAGAGTGTCCCCTGACGAGGACACTGGTCTTCGGCGACTCCACTCCACTCCGCGGAGCGAGGGGTGAAGCGCGTTGCCAAGGGCGCGATTTCTGAACGACTCCGTGCTGGCCCGGCGGGTGCTTTGGGGAAGTCCCAGCAGCAACCAACCACTCGACACGGAGAAACCCCATGAAGAAGACGATGCTGATGGCCGCGCTGGCGCTGGTGATGACGACGGGCTGTGGCGGCGCGGTGAAGGTCGGCGGCGGAAAGGCTGGCGCGGCGAACGCGTTGGCCGCCGCGTCGAAGCCGACCAGGGCCAGCGCCAACCGCGCGGCGACGCCCATCGACCTCACCCCGCTGGCCTTCGACTGCCCCCACGGCGGCAAGGCGGCGCTCACCGACTTCACCTCCGAGGTGAGCGGCAATGCCTCGGGGGGCAGCGTCACCGAGAAGTTCACCGTGACGTACACCGCGTGCGGCCTCGCCCGGAGTGAAGCGGGCGTCGCGCTCTACGACGGTACGCTCACCGTCTCGCAGGCCATCACCGGCACCGCGACCGGCGGAACGGTCGAGCAACACTTCACCGGCCGGGTGGCGATCCACGGCGCCTTCGACGACTTCCTCGAGACCGACGTCACGCAGAGCATCTCGGCCTCGACCCTCGGCGCGGACAGCGGCTCGATGAAGCTGGTCGGCACGCTGACCAACTCCGGAGGCACGTACACCTACGACGAGTCGCTCTCGGTGACCGGGGACCTGCCGGTCGCCTCGGTGCAGGCCACGAAGTGAGTGCGGGCCGCGCGGCGCGCAGGAAGTAGGCTGCGCGCCATGTCGGTCGGACTCCTGCTGTTCTCGTTGCTCGTCGCGCACCCGGACCTCGACGAGGGGCGCGTCGCCATCTCGTCGATGAAGTACCGCAACGCCGTGCCTGCGCTCACCCGCGTGACGCAGGACGCAGCGGCCAGCGAGGCCGACGTCCTCGAAGCGTACGGGCTGCTCGCGAAGGCCCAGGTGGCCCTGCACCAGCCAGCGTTCGCCCAGGCCGCCTTCTCCGCGCTGCTGCAGCGGGCGCCGATGACCGCCGACCCCGACGGGAGCCCTGCGCTGCGGGCTGCCTTCACCTTGGCAAAGACCGCCCTGTTTCCCCCGCGCACGGTGCGGCTCACGCGGCGGGCCTCCGGGGCCGATGCGCTGGTGGTCGAGGTGGTGAACCCGTGGCACGTGCCGTTGGTGGCGAGCTGGCAGTCGGTGCGCCCCGAGGGTCCGCCGCGCGGGCTGGCGATCGAAGAGCACCGCGTGGTGACCGCGCTCGCGCCGGGGAGCGCCGGGTGGCTCGAGCTCACCTGCGAAGGCCAGGTCGTGGCGGCGCTCGGCTCGCGCGCGGCACCGCTCGAGGGCCCGGCAGCGCCAGCGGTGGTCACGGTGACCGACGCGCCGAAGGAAATGAAGGAGCCGGTGCTCACGCCTGTGCCCGCGAAGGACGCGCTGCTGCTGCCCCCGCCTCCGCCGCCAGCGGGGAACCCCTCGCGTCGCGTGCTGGGGTGGACCCTGCTGGGCGTCGGGCTCGCGGCGACGGCTGTCGGCGCCGGCGTGCTCGGCTGGGGCGTGTCGGACAAGGCGACCGGCGACGGCTTCCCGTTCACCACGATGGACTATGAGGAGTCGCTGCGGCTCCGGGCCTCGGGAGGGACGAAGATCATCGTCGGGCCGGTGGTCGGCGGCGTGGGCCTGGTGAGCGCGATCACCGGCGTGATCCTGCTCGTCACGGACTAGCCTCTCGAACGTCGGCTGCCCTCGCCGAGCACCGCGAGCAAGCGCTTCGACGTCGCGGTCCGTAGCGTAGGCTGCGACGCGCGATGGACCCGAACGACTTCGAGGTGCTCAGGCCTCGCTTCCGATCGCGGCAGTCACCGTGATGACCGGCGCGGTGACCCTGGCGTGGTCGTCGCGCACCAACGACACGCACGACGCCTGAGCGAGCAGGAGCTCCAGTCGCGTTGGTCGGCGGCCAACGGAGATCGCGTCGAAAGGTTGCGCAGCCGCGGTCAAGGGAGACGATGAAGGCATCGAATTCGTCCCCATTGCCCACCACGTCCTCGACATCGCGGACATCAAGTTCGTTCTTCCGGACCAGAGAGGCCTTCATGAAGTGGCTCACACTGTCATTGCTGCTGCTGGCATCGTCCGCGCTCGCGCAGTCGAAACAAGGAGCCAACGTGAAGACCTACCCCCGGGCGAAGGTGAGCTTCGATGACTTCAAGGCGCTGGTCGCCGAAGTGGAGCCGTACCGCCAGGAGCGGTTGGTCGACCTCGCTACGTTCCTCGAGATGAGCAAGGAGCCGAACACCATCGTGTTCGACGCACGCTCGGACTTCCGCTTCGAGCGCAAGCACCTGGCCGGCGCGAAGCACCTGGGGTTCTCGGACTTCACCGCCGACAACCTCCGCAAGCTCATCCCCGACCCGGGCACGCGCATCCTCATCTACTGCAACAACAACTTCGACGGCGACCAGGTGGACTTCGCCACCAAGGTCGCGCCGCGCTTCGATGCGCCCCCGCGCGAATCGCAGATCCTGGGGAACCGCAAGCCGCTGATGCTGGCCCTCAACATCCCCACGTTCATCAACCTGTATGGCTATGGCTTCCGGAACGTCTACGAGCTGGGCGAGCTCGTAGACATCAAAGACAAACGAATCACCTTCGAGGGCTCGGTGGTCGCACGACGGAAGTGAAGGAGCTCACCCCTCGCGGAGCTCGAAGGCCGCCAACGGAGAAGTCGTCACCGCGGCCGTGCGAGCCACGGCGCGCAGCTGGAAGCCTTGCGCCGCCTCCTTCACCGGGAGCCGGGCGAGGGGCTCGAGGGTGAGCGAGTCCCAGGTGACGAGCTCCCCTGCGCCATTGTCGAACTCCTGGGCGCTGGTGACGAAGAAGGCCCCTGAAGGGGCAAAGCGCACCCCCGAGCTCCGCTTCTTTCCGCTGAACGTCTTCAGCCGCGCGCCGGGCGTGAGCTTCGGGTCGAACACCAGCAGCTCGCCTCCGCGGGAGAGCACGAGGATGCGCGTGCCGTCGCGGCTGACGGCGAGATCGACCGCGTCGACGTCGTTGACCCGCTTCTGGGCAAGGCGCTTCCCGCTCTTCGCGTCCCAGCGGGTCAGCGAGATGGTCAGGTACTTCGGAGACTCGAGAGTGGTCACCACGCCGGTCTCGTCGAGATCGAAGAGGAGCTCGCGTCCCTCCCAGGGCCCGACGGGCAGCACAGTCTTCGGGGCAAGCTCGGTGGTCGCGCCGGTCAACGCCTTCACCTTCGGGAACGCGTCCACCTCCCAGAGCGCGATCACCACGCGCTCCTTCACGATCGCCGCCGCCGCGAGCCGGCCTCCCCGCAGGCGAAGTGGAACCTTGTCGAGGAAGTCCGGCTTGGTCTTCGTCCACCGTCCGCCGGTCTCCAGCCCGAGCACGCCCTCGCGCCACGACCAGCACGAGAGCTGATCCCCGAGGCGCCACGCCAGCCGCTCCTCGTCGAAGACGAAGCCGTTGGTGCGCATCTGCACAGAGCCCCTCGCTCGCTTCTGCTCGGCGAAGCCGGGCTCGCGAGGAAGGTGTTCGCCGTTGGAGGCGAGATCTCCGAAGCAGGCGTCGTGGGTTCCGGAGACCATCGCCGCCACGAGCTTGCCGTCGGAAGACAGCGCCGCGCCGTCGAAGCCGTGCAGCCGGTGGTACGCGCTCAGCTTGCGCAACACGGGCGACTTCAGCGGGCGGATCGCCGTCGGGAGCGCCCCCGCTGACGCCGGGACATCCGGGGTCACTGCAGCACCGGCGCGCGCTTCCTGCTTCAACGCGGCGATCACCTCCGTGAAGATCTTCGAGAGGCTGCCCGGCAGCTTCCGTTTCTTGCGGGTCTCGTGGTCCCAGTCGACCAGGGCTCCGGACTTCACGTCGAGGCAGGTGTAGTTGCCCGCCTCGTCGCTGGCGAAGGGCATCAGCGTCGGGGGAAACCCGGGCACCTTGCTGAGCTCCCGCTGGCTCACACCCCAGCAACAGCGGCAACCGAGCGCTCGCGACGTGTCGTGAACAAACCTGTTTGGCGTGCTAGCCCGCGCGCATGAGCACCCCCTCAGACACTCCGGTGCTGGTCGTCGGAGCCGGTGTCTCTGGCCTGGCCTGCGCGCAAGCCCTGAACGACGCAGGACGCCGAGTCGTCGTGCTCGAGCGCGCCCGTGGCGTCGGAGGCCGCTGCGCCA